>JAGHUL010000019.1 GCA_018064825.1 Candidatus Colivicinus equi | reverse complement strand
GTATACTATCTTAAAAAATTAGACTGAAAATATGTGCGTTCTCACTTGCCCAAAGACCAATTCTTCATGTATGCCTACATAAAGAAAGGTCAGAAACATCTAGTGTTCCTGACCTCTTAATCTTATAATGATATGAACTAAATTCCATCATGATCAGGTCTAAATGTTCCTGATTTCATAATAGAAAAAAATGTTAAAAAAAGAATAAAGACTTATAATCTTTTTCCATATCAAAAAGTAACAATAAACCTTGGATCCATCAGAATAAGTATTTAATATTGATTGTGAACCAGCAGATCTATCACGATATTGTATAGGCACCGAAACAACGTTATATCTATATTCGAGTGCAGAAACGGTTAACTCGGTCTTGATTTGAAAACCAGGCAACATTACAGATATCGTTTTAACAAACCTCTTACTAAACGCTCTATATCCAATCATAATGTCTGTTATATTACTATTAAAAATAGCGTTAATTAATACTATAACTAAATTATTACCAAAGTTATGAAATGGACGTTTATTTTCTGAAAAATAAGTTGAAGAAAGTCGGTCCGCAACTCGCATATAAATTACTTGTAATACAATGATAATTTATAATATGTCAGGATAGTTTTCAGATATGATGGAGCAATATTTCTGTAAGTGACTTAACGACATTACGCTTTAAGAGTATATATGGTTTTGTGCTAAATACTACTCCGTTTTTACCCCTAAAATTGCAACATGCTAATATAGTCAGAATAATTTTTGACTTTATATTTTGGGGTGGAAACCGATCCCAAAACACAGTCAAAAAAGACCAATTTGTTTTGAAAAACAATATATTTTTTTGCCATAATCATAATCACTTTGAACAGAAAATGTGATTCTTCTTGGGAAATTGTTGATAATAATATTGCCTCCTTCACATATATCCCATTCTTTTTTAGATCTATTAACGCATATTAATATCTCTTTTCTATTGGCGCGAGAAACTAGTGCGTTTTTAACATAATCTTTAATCATCTGTGTACTTTTGCACTTCAAAAGTAGTCGCTTGTTCATCTTTTTTGAATGATAAGGGAAAAGTTCAATTGCACACACGTTCTTTGCTAATGTATCCAGTATTTCGTCTTTGTTCTTTGTTGATTCTTTCGTTGCTCTTTCTAAAAAAGATTTTTTTGGGTCTTTTTGAGCAATCTTTCCTTGCCACCACTTTGCTCCAGGAGTTAATAATTTTTGATTTGATGTTAATTTCTCGTTAATCCATATCATTTCGTTATTAACGCTTCCATCTTGTATTAATTGATTTAATAATATATCGCGATAGTATGGATAATTATTTGGATTTGGTTTTGTGTCGTCTTCTAGAATAATATCGTCTTCACAGTATCCCGGGTTCAATGACAAAAAGAAAATTTTGGCGTTTTGTAAATCTCCAACAATAGGCTGTGGAATCAGTTCTAGTCTAAGCCTCGTGTTATTACAACTATTAGAGTACTTTATTAAATTGATATCTTCTTCAAACAGATTTGTTTTGTTTTTTAATATATAATCATGATTCTTTTTTAAATATTCAATATAGCTCATATATCTCCTCTATACAGCAAACCCACGAATAAGTTAAACTCAAAAATTTAGGGCACATATCTTCTTCATAGATGTTTTTGTCTATTGTTCAATAAGATACGCCTGTTATATTAATAACTTCACAATGATGCACCAGTCTATTAATGATGATATTGGCTATCGCCGAATCATCAAATATTTCTCTTCACTAAGAGAATGGTTGATTTGCTGTTAAAATGGTAGACCTTTTTTCATGTTTGGCAGTTATAAGTTGAAAGGTTGAGTAGGCAAGCGTAGATTGTTCTGATACGCGTATTAGAATAAGAAACATCTATTTAAAGAATAAGATATAATAATTGGTAAGAACTTTAGTTTAACACCTATATACGAAGAAGAAAAAATGAAATTAATAGATTTACTTGAAGAGGCCAGAAACAGCACAGCAAATCTCGCATTACAATATGATGCATATAATCTTTTATATAGTAAAAATATAAAAGATTTTTTAAATGACAACAATAAAGATGAATGTGTAAAATTCATGTTATCAGCTATGGAAAGTTACGTCAAGAACGATATCTCAAAGGATATTATTATTCCAAATAAAGAAAGGGCCAACCATTGTGTCATTACCTGGCTACTAGGAATTGGAATCAATAATCGTTTGAACATTTTAAAAAAACGTAGATTAAGCGATGCGCTTTGGACACAAACGGCAGCTATACATGATTATGGTTATTTTTCTGAATACACAAAACATAACGACACAATTCTTTCAAAAATTGGAACCAAATATGATTTGTTAACAGACAAATATAACGATGACCTATTATTGTGTTTAAATGATATGAGCGTAAAGAAAAATGAATTATTTTCTTATAATTATTTCGAAATCAAGCAATATTTTGAATACAGTAAATTTTTACATAGAGAAATAATCGGAGAAGATTATTCTCACGAAATGTGCGATCACGGAATTATAGGCGCATGCTTGATTTTTGATAAATATTGTAGGCAGATCTATAAAGAAAAGAAAAATATAATTCCCATAACACCAGACAACGACATTACCAAGGTTCAAAAGATAGCCGCCATTACAATAGCATCTCACAACATATTTAAGAATAGCAAAAAAGATAATCCAACATGGAAAAAACAAAACAAAAAATTAAAAATGTTAGGGCTTGATAAGTTAATGACAAATTCAAAATATAAAATAGCAAAAGACAACGAATTACTTTCTCTGCTTTCTTTAGTTGATACAATAGAATGTTACAAAAAATTTAGAAGAGATGAAACAAGAAGCATGGTTAATACGAACACAATATTGGACACAATCGACATTTCTTTTTCTAATAAAAAAGAAATAATTTTTGATATGTCTGAATTTGTTAAGAAAACGAATAGAAACGAGAACAAAGACGAGATAATTGAGAAAACAACTAGTCACATCAAATCGATATGCAACATGAAAGATTGGACCTCTTTTAAGACGAAGCAAATTAGTGATTATTGTGTAAAAATTAGATGGATATCATAAATCGCATAAAAGACCTTGTTGTCGCATTGAAAACCCAATGAACAACAAAAATCAACATATACATAGATTCAATATATACACAGTGATGGAAATAAGATCGTTATGTATTGAAGAAATATTATTAAATTGTTCAATAAGCTTTGCAAAGAAAACTAAACTGAATTTTGACATTAACAAGGCCTTTGTGGATATAAAAAAATTATATGAAATAGAAAGGAAGGGCAAACATGGATATCAGGAATACAATTCAACATTATATAAGTGTATATGATGGCAGCGAAGAACGAGTTATCGACAATACAGCTTGTGATTGTAGATGTAAAAAAGAAATGGTTAAACATAATATAGATTGGTTAATTAGAAAAGGATATATAGAAATAATTCAATATCCTGATATGACCGAGGCAGAAAGAACATATTATGATAGCGACTTATGTACAATATTAAGAAACATAAGATGTTTTGATGAAGCGGAGTATTACAAAGAAGAAAGAGAACGCAAAGAGATAGAAGACAAACTGCCAATTAAAGACAAAATTAGATGCTGTATATCTCAAATGGAAAACGAATTTGATAGGAAATATCTTTGTGACGACAAAAACTATACTTTAATTATTAATGACGACACAGCTATTATTAACATCGTCGATGAAAATAGAACAATTACAATTGATTTCACAAACACTTCAGATTGGAATTATAACGAGCAAGACAATTCCGTCTCTTATAAAATTAATGATAGTTATTACACCATTGAACTAGAATGTCTATGGGGCAAGCGTCACTTAAAACACTATAAATAATAACGAACAATCGTGAGAACACAACTATTTGAGAACTATACAGTTGTTTCGTTCTGTGGTCGGTGGACGGTTTAAATTCCCTGGTTATTTGTGAAGCAAATGAAAAGCCAAATAGCAAGCAAGCATACCTAAAATCGATAAAAAGATTGCTGATACCGTATACATTATGGGTTTGATATATGGACTCATATACTTTGTATTAAGAGTTGCTATCCATAAAATCACAACAATAAAAGAGTATATTATGGAAAGAATAATCAATTATTTCTTAGAAGGTTCATACTATCGTCTATTGCGTATTCTATCACCAATAATATGTATAACAATCTATTATATAATAAAAAAACAAAAAGAGACAAATTGTTTGATTTGATATAACATAAAAAAATAAATGAGTCAGGCAATCAAAAACAAAAGAAAAGCAACAACAATATTACTAATCGCGCTTCTTCTAGGATGCTCTTTTCAAAGTGACGAAGAAAACAACCAAGATGAACAAGAATCAATAAACATAAACATAGAATTATCTGAAGATGGAGAATGCATATATGATCCAGGGAATGACTATGGCTATAGATATGGACCATCTATGATAATAAATGATGATGGATCAATAGACGCGTGGTTTTCTAGACCAGGAAACAATTATGATATGTGGGACTACATATCATACAGGCACATGGATGAAGATGGTGATTGGGGAGAAGAAGAAATAGTATTAAGACCAACAGAAGGATCCCTAGATGGACATTCTGTATGTGACCCAGGAGTCTTTTACTATGATGGATACTATTATCTAGGATATACATCAACCATTAATAATGAAGGTCTACAAAATCAAATATTTGTCGCAAGAAGCACAGAACCAAACGGAGAATATGAAAAATGGAATGGCTCAGGATGGGGAGGATGCCCTCAACCAATAATTACCTATGATGGTACATATTGGGGCGCAGGAGAAATAAGCTTTGTTATTGAGGGGCAAGAAGTGTTGTGTTATTACTCTTGGAAAGACGAAGGCGAAGATTCAATGAGAAGCTCAAAAGCAATACTGTCTGAAAACTGGCCAGTCGACATAAAGTTTAGATGTATAACATCATCAAAAGAACAATATCAATGTTCAAATGATGTTGTATATTTAGAAGATTATGATGTATACCTAGCATTTTCTATTGGAAATAGAATGTCATCAGATTCATATTTGTTAGTAATGTACTCTTTAGATGGAAGAGAATTTGAAATATTAGATGAAATTGCAGACAGTTTTGAATCAAACGCTCATAATTTAGGAATAAGTAAACACAAAGATGGACATATTACATTAGATGATGATTTATATATATCTTATGCATATTCTGCAAACAATACATAGGAAAGTTGGAAAACGTGCTTTCAGAGTATAACGATGCATTAAAAACACAAATCAATAATTAATTGCCTATAAGCCCATATATCTAAACACATAACAGTTTGGCTTATGCAAAACTGTCTAATCGGTTTTCAGATGCTGTATTAGCCAGAATTGAGACAAATACATACATCTATGCTTACATACATTACAAACATAAGGGAATCTATCATGCTCACTACACACTTTAAGATTAAGACTAGGATTGTGTATTGGATATAATCTGATTCCATTTCTTTTAACCTCTTTTGAAACGCTAGTAGAATCAGCACCAATAAGTTCAGCTATCTCTTTTAGCTTTAATCCTTTACCTATACCATTAGCTATTACTATTCTCTTATCAAAATTAAAATGTTTAACGTTATTAAGTGTCATAATAAAACACCATCCTTTCTTAAATACTTAATAACCACACGGAAACATTATGTATTGATTATCTTATCTATTTATCAGGCTTATTTCCAGTTAGGCACAAAAAACAAAAAAGACTTACTAAGCAACAAAATCGTTGATGTTTATTTTTGATTAAAGTAGAATATAGTGTAATGGCAGACATCGATGAACAAAAAAGCACTATAGAACAGCTAAAATTAGAGCTTTTAGAATGCAAAAGCAAGATTTTAGAACAAGAAAGAATTATTAGTGCTTACAATAGGCAAAGAATAACAGATTCTGTTGAACATACAAAATTGATTAACGAATATAAAAAGATTATTAATTCTAATACTTGGAAGAAAACCGAGCCCATTAGATTATTTCTTAACAAAGTTAAGGGTGTAGCAGTCAAAGATTTAAGAGCAGAAGAAGTCAAACATAGGGACAACATATATAACCAATGGATTAATCTTGTTGAAAATAATGTGTATTTATATGATTTAGACTACAAACCATTAATATCCATTATTATGCCTGTATATAATGCTGAGAATAACGCGTTAATCGAAGCTATTGATTCAATTGTTCAACAAGTTTATACAAATTGGGAATTAATTATTATTGGCGATTATTCTAGTAATAAAAATATATTAGATGCATATACAAATGATTCAAAAGTAAAAATAATACGCAAAAAGAGAAACGGTGGCGTTTCAGAAACGATTAATATTGGCATAGAACACACAAACGGTGAGTATGTTGGCTTTTTAGGTTGCAACGACATTATTTCGAAAAACGCTCTTCAAGAAGTGGCGTTTGCCATTAATGTGAACAAAGAGGCAAAGCTTATTTATTCAGATTATGACATATTATCTTATGATGGAAAACACAAATCAAACCCTTTCTTTAAACCGGATTATTCTCCAGATTTATTGTGGTGGAACAATTACGTTTCTAATTTTGTTGTTTATGGAAAAGGGCTGGTTGGAGAATTGGGAGAATTCAATTCTAACCTAGACGGCTCTCAAGATTATGATTATGTTTTAAGAGCTTCAGAAAAACTCAAAAGAGAAGAAATATACCATATAGATAAAGTTCTTTATCACTGGCGTCAAAGAAAAGAGGCCACATCTTTTTCTAATTCTAAGAAATCTTATGCAATTGACGCAGCAACCAAAGCAAGAGAAAGCGCATTATCTAGAAGAAATATCAAAGGTTATATAGATAGTAAGAACGGAATAAACAAGATAATATACGATTGTCAAAACAAAAAAGCGAGTGTTGTTATCCCGTCAAAAGACAATTTCAAATCTTTAAAAAGATGTATTGATTCAATAATAAAAAACACAACAAATATTAATTATGAAATAATTGTGGTAGATAACGGATCTAACAAAGAGAACAAAACATTAATAGAGAACTATCTAGAACAAAACAAATGTAAATATATTTATTCCGTCAAACCGTTTAACTTTTCTTATATGTGTAATATAGGAGCAAAAGAAGCAAGCGGAGATGTGTTGATTTTTGTTAACGATGACATTGAAGTGATTGAAGAAAATTCGCTGTCAATTATGATTGGGCAAGCAATTCAACCGCATACCGGCGCTGTAGGAGTCAAACTATACTATCCAAATTCAAAAATAATCCAACACTGTGGTGTCGGATGTTACTTGGGTGGACCGGGGCATTATCTTCAAGGAATGATGGATAATGTAGATCACTACTATTGCAGAAATCTAGCAAATTATAATGTATTAGCCGTAACTGCCGCTTGTGTTGCGATAGAGAAAAAGAAATTTTCAGAGATATACGGGTTTAATGTATATTTTGATATTAATTATAACGATGTTGACTTGTGTATGAAATTATACGACCACGGATACTATAACGTTGTTAGAAATGACGTAATTTTATATCATCACGAATCCGCAACTCGTCAGCCAGCTGGTGTAGAGAAACTGTTTGTTGATAAAGAGAAGTTGTATCAATTAAATAAACGTTTTGCTTCAAAAGATCCTTTTTACAACAAAAATCTCCCTCAATTTTCAAGTAATTTTGATTATGAAAGAGATTTAAAGTTATATGATGAAAAATAATTTGGTTAAAATATTATGTATTAAATAATATTGCTGTTGTATCCATGATATATCGTTGTTTGTGCTTGAGAGATTAATGGCGTTGAAAAATGTGCTTTATTATAATTGACTATAGAAAAGAGCTAATATAAACAGCAAAAGAACGATATAAAAGAAACAACTATAAAAAAACAAAAATGCACTTAAACGCGTTGTATAATATATAATTGATAGCAAAAAGCAAAACGGTGTCACATATTCCATACCAAGCAAAATAGAAAAGAGTGATAATTTAATATGAAAGAAAAAATAAACTACATAATAATTTGGCTAAAAGTAACTATGTCTGGAATGTTTGACAAAGATTTTTATTTGAATTCATACAAAGACGTCAAAGACGATGGTATTCCACCTCTACGTCATTTCATCTTATATGGTGCCAAAGAAGGACGAAATCCATCTAACGATTTTGATGTTGCTTATTATCTAAACAATAATTTAGATGTTAAAGAAAGCGGAATGAACCCGCTATATCATTACATTAAATATGGAAAAAAAGAAGGTCGTAAGACGAAAGAAAGCCTTATAAAAAAGGAAGCAAAGTCTTTTATTAATTTCAATTGCAATAAAGCGGTTCTTATATTTGATCATTGCAGCGGTGGAGGAACAACAAAATACTTATTCAATAACATAATTAATCCATCAAGCGAAATTCAAAACACGATTTTGGTTCATTACGACCGTGTGGATAAAGTGTTTGTTGCTCAAATTCGTCAAAAGACAAGCGTGGTTGAAGAAACCACATATGATAAATGGGAACTGTTTACAAAAGACATTGGTAGATTTAGGTATTCAAGAATTATTGTTGATAGTTTGGTATATTGGCCGTCTGTACAAAAAGCGTTAGAGTGGATTACCGAATATAAAAACGCGAACAACAAAACCATAATTGAATATAAAGGACACGATTATTATTGTATTTGCCCATCATATACTTTACAAGACAACGCTCATAAGTATTGTGGGATTCGATGTGATGAGACTGAATGTAATTCCTGCGTTAGAACGCAAGGAAACCACCATGTCTTTTTAGACGGAGACAGTTGTGAGTATTTTTCTATTTCTCATTGGAGAAAAATGTGGGGTACGTTTTTCAATAAAACAGTAGATGTTCTTGAAGTCTTTTCACCATCTTCAAAAGAAATATTCTTGAAAGCTTACCCAAAAGCTTTGCCAAAAATAAAACTTAACCCACACAAAACAAAATCGTTTGATTGTTGTAACGTTGCTGTGCTAGGTTATCTTGTTGTTCATAAAGGCTCTGAGGTTATTAAGACTTTGTGCAAATATCTGGATGACAATCAAATTGATGATATGCATCTTTTCCTAATCGGCTCTAATCCTACTAATATATGTTCGCCACACCTTAAGGAAACAGGCGAATACGAGCGAAACGAGTTGCCACAAAAACTAAAGGACGCTAACATTGATGTAGTTTTTATTCCGTCAACATGGCCGGAGACGTTTTGCTACACGGCTGGTGAAAGCATTGCATTAGGATACCCTACTGCGTGCTTTGATTTAGGTGGACAAGCTGATCAAGTTCGTGTGAGCGAAAACGGAATCATCCTTGATGATTATTCCCCAGATTATCTTTATGATACATTCAAAAAATTTAAAGGCAATTTTGTCCTAACCAAGGGGAAGCAAGCAAACAAAAAGACAGTAACAACAAAAACGGTTGTAATGCAAGATAATAAGAGCCGTGATTTTTTGAAGTGGATATATCAACTTCGTGACGATAAAAAACATTTTGTTCCTGAAACAGAAAACAATATCAAAACAACTCGTAGTATGCCAAAAATTATAGCAACATATTTACCACAATTTCATGATTTTTCCGAAAATATCGAATGGTTTGGCAGAGGGTTTAGCGAGTGGACGAATACGTCGCAAACAGTCCCACAATTTATTGGTCATCGACAACCACATGTTCCAATTGATGTAGGATATTATAATCTAAACACCTCAAACACAATGTATCGTCAAATAGAGCTAGCTAAAAAATATGGTATATATGGTTTTTCTATTTATTATTATTGGTTTTCTGGAGTCAAGCTAATGGATCATCCTTTAAAGATGCTGCTTCAAGATCCAAAGTTGGACTTTCCGTTTTTCTTGTTTTGGGCAAACGTTGATTGGACAAAAGAATGGGGAGATGGAGCAAATCGCGAAACACTATATAAGAGCGAAATACACCCAGAAGAAGCCGAAAAATTCATGGAAGATGTTTTGCCATATATGAAAGATTCAAGATACATTAGAATAAACAACAAACCTGTTTTATTGATTTATAAGCTTAATATGACGAAAAAGGAAGATTATGATGCCTTTGTAAAAAACATACAATCCATTGCTAGAAGAGAAGGTTTTGAAGGCTTATATTTGTTGTCTCCAATAGAAGATTATATGGATCACGAAAATCTAGAAGAAGTAGAAAAGCATTATATGTTAGATGCTCTAATTGAATTCCATCCAGTTGCTGGACGAACGGGTTGGATGACAAAGAAAGAACAATTTATGGACCCATCATGCAGATCTATTTGCTATGATGTTGATGACTTTGTTTCAAATAAAAAATATTTATTAAATACTAAAGCAAAAGTATTCCCAGGATTATTCCCTGATTGGGATAATTCCCCAAGACGATATAACCGTGGTGCGTGGATTCTTCAAAATACGCCAGATAATTATAAAGAATGGTTATTAGATTTAGTTAAATGGGTACGCAAACACAACCAGCCGGAAGAACGCTTTATTTTTGTTAACGCATGGAACGAATGGGCAGAAGGAGCACATCTTGAACCTGATAGTTATTATGGATATGCATATTTGCAAAAAACGCGTGAAGCACTTGAAGAAACAAAAGGTGTAAAATAATATTGAACTTATGGATTATAGTTTGATTCAAACTATTTCGGACGTGTTTTTTTATATGGAAAAAAGCTATTCAGAGCGAACTGCTTTGCGTTGGATAGACGGCAACAAAAAAACACAACAAAAAAAATATAACGAATTGTGTCGTGACATTCGACGCGGCATTTCGTATTTGCATACGATTGTGAACAGCGATAAAGAAGAGCATATTGCAATTCTCGCAAGCAACGGATATGACTATGTCGTAATGATGTATGCATGCCTCGTTTCTGACACGGTTGTTGTTCCTTTGAACTTACAAAAAAACGCAGAGGAAATCTTAAATGAACTTTCAGACTCAGATACACACATCGTTTTGCATGATGGAGAATTCATTGCTCGTGAAACAAGTTTTGAAGGTCAATTTATCGGAAAGCTACTATCAATAGGTGATTACAAAAAGCACTTAGAATACAAACAAAGCATAAAATCTTCTCAAACAAAATTGGCATCTATATTTTATACGTCCGGAACAACCGCTAAGAGCAAAGGAGTCATGCTTCATCAAAAAAGCTTAATTGCATCATCTGCTTTCTGCATAGAAGAGAACAACTATTTTCGACATCTAAACTGTGTTTCAAAAAGCTATCAAATAAATAGTTACATCGTACTCCCGTTTTATCATATAATTGGATTTGGATCTTTGCTAAGCGTTTTTATAGATGGTGGGACAGCAAATATTACCGTCAATCCTAAACACTTCCTTCGTGATATTAAAATGTTGCCAAGTGATGTTGCGTGCTTTACTCCGATTTATCTTGATTTGATTAATAAAATAATAAACCGTACTAACAAAGACTTTCTTGGAGGATTAAATGTCATTTTGACGGGTGGAGCTCCGATTTCGGCTAATATATTAAAAAATTTGGTTAGACACGGAATCGTGGTACTGCAATCATATGGATTAACAGAAGTTTTTGCAGCCGTTACGTTCAACAGCTCTCAAGATATTAGTAAATTATCATCTATAGGGAAATGTATTAGAAACCACCTAATTAACGACAGGATTAAAATTATTGATTCAGAGCTTTGTATCGCTGGAGACTCTCTTATGATCGGATATTATAATGATTGTGAAGGAACATCGGCAATTATTGATACAAACGGGTGGCTTCATACAGGAGACCTTGCGCAAGAGGACGAAGACGGTTATTTATATATTACAGGTCGCAAAAAAAATTTAATCATTCTTTCTAACGGAGAGAAAGTTAACCCCGAAGAACTAGAAGAAAAGCTATTTGATGACACAGATATTAAAGAAGTGATAGTAAAAGAGAAAAACGGCGTGATTGTAGCAGAGGTTTTTTGTGAGCCAATTAAAAAACAAAGCATAGAAGAATACGTAGCAAAATACAACAAAACAGTCTCACGATATAAAAATATAAATAAAATAGAATTTAGATACGTGCCGTTTGAACGAACCTCGACCGGGAAAATAAAACGATAGACATGTTATGTGCGGACAAAAATCAATACTACAAGAACAATAAAAATAAAAAAATAGAGGGATTTAGAAAATATTAACCGTTCAATATAATGGCAACTATGTAATTGATATAAGATGGCGTAAAAATGAATATAAGCATATTCAACAGATTAAAAATTAGGAATTGCTTTTTCACGTTGGTGACTTCACTATCAATTGCCGTTCTATTGGTCAGCGATATTGTAAACCGAAAAAATCAAACCAAAATGCCGGATCTTGCAAAGCTCAAAAAAAGAAGAGCAACCGGAATTTTTGAGTTCGGCGCTTTCCAACAATTGTATTTTGTAATTGCCGTTTTTTGTGAGCAATATATAGCAACAGACGTAAAACAATTTCTATGAAGAGACTATGTAATCAACGGTTTTGCCAAAACTTATGTTTTTGTCAAACTCTGTCTCAAAATTCTTAAAAGCCAATCTTGTTTTTTTCTCTAGAAGAATTGACTACATATGTAACAAGAAAGATAAGAGCCAGTCGTAGAACAAAAATTAGACAAAATACATATTCATCAGACATATTAGGAGAAAATTCTCTAAACCAATACCATGGTATACCTACATATTCAATGGAATGTATGCATAGAGCGATTATAGAATTGTTTCCGATTAGCTCAAAGATATTTGTAACAACGTTTTCACATAGATTAATATGGACCATAAAATATGTGATACCAAAGCTAACTATAGACACAGCAAAAGGGGGTTAGTACGCCAAGTGGATATCCACCAAAAAACAAGAAAGGTTCATCAAATTTCCAAATAAAAGCAGCAACAGATATGAACAACAAAAAGAACATAGCGAACGATATTTTTTATCAAATAAGCACTTTTCTTTTGCAATATATCCAACATACAAGCCAAGCACAAAATCAAACATATAAAAAAACAAAACGGAATTGAGAAGTTGTACCTTAATGAATACAGATTCCCGAAATACCCAACAAAGCTTGTAAGCAACACAAGAAAATTACGTTTCCAACCATTCGAATAATTAAGAATCATATCTAGAATAAACCAACCACCAG
>JAGHUL010000021.1 GCA_018064825.1 Candidatus Colivicinus equi | reverse complement strand
ATAATATCTAAAGCCATCATAGTTCCAATAGATAAAGCTAAAGCAACCGGATTAGTTAATGATAATATGCCACAAGCAATTAGAACAATTCCCAAAATAATCGATAGTATAAAACGAGCGCCAGTAAGCTTTGCGAATTTAATGGCATTTACTACTCCTAACACACCCGCAATAATCATATATACAGAAATTAGTGTTAATACAAACGATTCAACAAATAATTGTGTAACAACGTTCGTTAATAAAGAAACGCCACAAATTATAGATAATATTGCTGTAATAAACAGAAGAAAGCTTTTCCCACCAAGTAACTTTACTGTTCTCCATAAAAAGAAATATCCAGCAGCGCTTTCAAATAATGTTATCGCAAAAATAATTGTTATTGACGAAAAAGTGATGTCTGGAAACATCAAGCAATAGAATCCACCAACACACATTAATATTCCTAGAATAATTCCTATTATTTTTTTCATACGTTTTTCCTCCAAGGTCATTTTCTATTTTACAAGATTTGTCTTTCTAAATTAAACGACTTTCAATATCTCTTCTAGTAAACAATTTGTTTTTCTTTCCTTCTTTAAGAGGCGTTATGGCTCCTCGCTTTTGTAGGTTATCTACGTTTTGCCTTGTACAGCTCAATATTTCGCAAGCTTCGTTTGTGTCTATAATGTTTGCTTTTACATAGGAGTCAAAATCTTCTAATGTTACGTCAATGCTTTTTCCCTTTTTGTATAGTTCCTCATAATCAATCAAAAGGCTTTCTCCCCACCTTATCCCATAGCCATCGTTTTGCAACTTAACATTATTAAACACTTCTTTATTTACTAAGATATTTTTATATAATTTGTCTTTACTTTTTAATTTGTTGATATCTACCTTTTTTGTTTCGCCGTTTTTGAAGAATACCATAATTTTGTTTTCGTTTAACGGTGTAACATCTTCTATTTTGTGCTCAAATCTATTAAGTATTTTCTTGGGTAGGTTTTTTACTTGAATGAGCTCGGCATCGTCATTTGTGCACCTTCCTTTGTTTAACATCAACATTTGATATAAATCGTATCTTTCAAGTTTTGCATCCTTTAATATAGATGCTATGTTTTGTCTTTCTTTCGGAATTACTCTCAATGACAAAAATTTCTCGCTGTAATACGAATTAATACTATACTTTTTATTGTGATAAAAGATATCCAATATTAATGGCAAGTCGTTTTCGTTGATTGATTCTTCTAATTCAATATTAAAAGAATTTGTTTTTTCATAATACAACACATATCCTAATATCGTTTCTTTATTATTTCTGTTTCTTAACGCGAATATTTTCATAGTACTCGATCCTTTTGTTTATTAGTTTCCAAACCGCGTTTATCCATGCTGGAGGCATTATTTTGTCTATATCTTCAAAAATATACTTTTTATCATCTTTAGTTAATCTTTTTATTGCTGGAGCTTTATTAAAATCAAGTAAATTTAAATTTTCAAACAAGCTTGAACCGCCTATGAAGCTTTGAACTTTTTTATCTTCTAAATAATTGGTAATTTTGATGTTACTTAAATCTTGTTCGTTAAAAAATAACGACAAGCCATGATCAAAAAGTGGCGCCATCCGAAGTTTTCCTTTGCTATCTTTTAATAATTCTATGTTTGCTCCATGCCTATCTCTGTTGCATATGATGAAGTCAATAATTATCATTTGATATATTTCTTTTTCAAACCCCATCCTTATACAAAATTGAAGCGGCGATTCGTTTTCTTTTTTTGCTAACTCATAATACATGTCTATTTCTGACTTTTTTTCGTCCGATTTTTTAAAATCGTTTGAAGAGCACAAATACGTTTCGTACCTTTTTTCATCAATTGCTATGTCTGCATATATTAGTTCGTAGTTTAAGTGATTAAATCCTAAAATATTCAAAAGCCTATCTACAACGACTTCGTTTATACACTCATGACCAAAGGATTTGCTTTCTATGTAGAAATTAGATAGTTTGTAATATTTTTTGATTTTGCCTGTGTCATCATACGCTTTTAAAAACGAACCTGCCGTTCCGGATGTTTTTCTGCTTTTAGACCAATTTAAAAAGGTTAAATCTTGTTTTTTCATATTTTTATTTTCTTAAATAACTTGACATATGTCAAGTTTTTGTGATTTTTGTTTAATCATACAAAAACCTGGTTTAACCAGGTTTTGCTTTGTTTTTTGTTTGTTTGTTACAAACTACATATTAGCTTTTAATACAGCTTTTAAATCAGCGATGCCTTGATTGCCTGCATCTAGTAAATCTTGTACGCTTACTTCGCCTGATTCTCTTACTGCCAAGATTTGTAGAATCATTGCTAAGTTAACGCCTGTGATAACTTGGATTTTATCGCTATCAAGATCTGCGCCAACAATTCTAGCCATGCAGTTACATGGTGAACCAAACAACATGTCACAGAATACGATAACACCGTCGCCAGTATCAACTTCTTCAATACCTTTCTTTAAAACTTCCACAAAATCATCTGGGTTATCAGTTGCTTTTAAACAAAAAGCTTTCATTTGTGGTTGTTCACC
>JAGHUL010000024.1 GCA_018064825.1 Candidatus Colivicinus equi | reverse complement strand
TCAGCTATTTTTTGGAAAGAGGCTTAAAAGTATGTTATGCCATTTCACGAAAAGAAGTAGTAATTGAATTAGCGCAAAGATTCTCCACAATCTTTCCAAAGGCAAAAGTTACTGCGGTTTACGGGAATCATCATGATGAAATATTTGGCGATTTAATTATTTGCACTACTCACCAATTGTATCGATACCATAATTGTTTTGATTTATTGGTTCTTGATGAAGTTGACGCATTTCCATTAAAAGGAAATAGAACCTTAATTGATATCGCGCTAAGAAGTTGTAGGGGACATATAATCTTCTCAACAGCGACAGTAGACTCTGATTTAAAAGAGGTTTTATCAAAAAGGAAATATCAAACAGTTAGTTTGTATACTAGGCCCAGTAACAAACCTCTTGTTGTTCCTGTTGTTTATAAAAGTATCAAGCTATTATGTTTCTTTCGTTTATATAAGATTATGCATAACATGACTAACCAAGCAATAATCTTTGTACAAAGTAAGAAACAATGTAGTGTGCTATATACTATTTTTTCAAAAATATATTCTTCAACTTATGTCTATTCTGATTTAAATGCACGTAACGAAAATATTAATGCTTTTAAAAATAAAAAATATAAATTCATTTTTTCAACAACTGTGCTTGAACGTGGTATCACCATCAAAGACGTTAATTTGCTAATTGTCGATTTCATAAAAAATAAATTTGATGAAAGTAGTTATGTTCAAATGTTGGGAAGAGTAGGAAGAGGAATTGATAATCCATTTGGTGAAGCGTACGTTTTGACATCATATAAGAATAAAAATGTTGAAGATGCTATCAACTATATCAACAAAGCAAATAGTTATTTATGAGATGTTTATTCTGCGATAAGGAAATAGAAAAATATAGTTTAAAGTCTATTCTTCTTGAAGAAGATAGTATATGTTGTGATTGTCGTGATTTACTTAAAGTTGATAGAAAAATTGAAAAGATTGGTGATTTAAAAATTGAAACATTTTTTGAATATGAAGGTATATATCGCAGTTTATTAATTCAGTATAAGGAATGCTATGATGAAGCTTTAAAAGACGTATTTCTTTACGATATAAAAGATTATATAAAACTTAAATATTTTGGTTATCAGATATTATATGTTCCTAGTAGCGAGGCGAAAATAAAGGAAAGGGGTTTTAATCATTTGGAATTAATGTTTGATTCGCTGCATTTTAAAAAGGTGACTGGACTTAGAAGCAAAAAGGAACTTATTCAAGAGGGTAAAAGTGGTCTTGTGAGAAAACAAATGATAGATAACTACCTCTATGGAGGTCCTAGATTGAACAAGGTGCTTATTGTAGACGATATGTTGACGACTGGGTCTAGTATAACAGGCGTTTATAATACAATTGTTCCTTATTCGAACAAGATAAAATGTTTAGTTTTAGCAAGTAAAAGGAAAACGCTTTCACATTTAAAATATTAATGATACAATTATTTTACAAAGGAGAATAATTGATGTTAGGAAAGGTTAAAAGATTCAATAAGGTAAAGGGATTTGGCTTCATTACAGCTGATGATGGTCGTGACGTCTTTTTCCATTATTCTCAATTGCTTATGGATGGATACAAAACCATCGATGAGGGTGCACCAGTTGAATTCGATTTAGTTGAAGGTGACAGAGGTCTCCAAGCTCATAATATAAAAGAGATTTCTCAAGCAGATGCTTCAAAATAAAAGGTTAGTCATTAAGTACTAACTTTTTTTATGATAAAATTAATAACGTATTGGAGGTTTTAATATGGGTTTTTTAGATAAACTATTTAATACAGATAAGAAGATACTAGATGGTATTGAAAAAGCTACTAAGCCTATTTTAGATTTGGCAACAACAATGCAAAATCTAAGTGACGAAGAACTTAAACATAAAACTGTTGAATTTAGAGAAAGATTAGCTAATGGCGAAACATTAGATGATATTATGGTTGAAGCTTTTGCGGTTGCAAGAGAAGCAGCTAGAAGAGTCATTGGCGAATATCCATTCTTTTGCCAATTAGAAGGCGCATTAGTTTTACATCGTGGTGATATCGCCGAAATGAAAACTGGTGAAGGTAAAACTTTAACATCAGTAATGGCTGTATATCTAAATGCATTAACAGGTAAAGGCGTTCATGTAATCACTGTCAACGAATACTTAGCTGAAAGAGATAGTGAGTGGATGGGTGAAATTCATAGATTTTTAGGTTTGACTGTCGGCCTAAATTTAAGACAACTTACTCCTGCACAAAAAAGAGCGGCTTATGAATGTGATATTACATATACAA
Organism: Candidatus Colivicinus equi; assembly: GCA_018064825.1. Classification (GTDB taxonomy): domain Bacteria; phylum Bacillota_I; class Bacilli_A; order Erysipelotrichales; family Erysipelotrichaceae; genus Colivicinus; species Colivicinus equi. Next base: position 11,567 of record JAGHUL010000024.1, on the reverse strand, counting down.
CAAACTCAGAAGTTGGTTTCGATTATCTAAGAGATAATATGGTCACTAGAGTTGAAGATCGTGTTTTAAGAGAACTAAATTATGCTTTAGTCGATGAAGTCGACTCAATTTTGATAGATGAATCAAGAACGCCATTAATCATTTCTGGTGGTGAAAGAAAAACAGCAAATCAATACATCAATGCTGATCGTTTCGTTAAACGTTTAAAGAAAGATGAAGATTATGTAATAGATGTTAAAGATAGAAATGTTCAATTAACAGAAGAAGGTGTTCATAAAGGTGAAAGAGCTTTTGGTGTTGAAAACCTATTTGATTTAGAGAACACAAGTTTAGTTCACTATATTAACCAAGCATTAAAAGCAAACTACATCATGCATAGAGATATCGAATATGTAGTAGAAGAAGGCGAAGTAATAATTGTCGATCAAAATACTGGTCGTAAAATGCCTGGTAGAGAGTATTCTGATGGTTTACATCAAGCAATTCAAGCCAAAGAAAATGTTCCTATTAAACAAGAAACAACTACAATGGCTACTATTACATATCAGAACTTCTTTAGATTATATGATAAGCTAGCTGGTATGACTGGTACGGCAAAGACTGAAGAAGAAGAATTTTTATCAATATACAACATGCGTGTTGTTGAAATCCCAACAAACAAACCAGTTGCGAGAGTGGATTATCCAGATTTAGTGTTTGGTACAAAGAAGGCTAAATTCGAAGCGTTGTTAGAAGAAGTAAAAGAACTATACGCAAAAGGACAACCAGTATTGGTAGGTACTATTTCGGTTGAAACTTCTGAGTATCTATCTAAATTATTTAAACAAGCAAGAATTAGACATGAAGTATTGAATGCTAAAAACCACGCTAGAGAAGCAGATATCATTGCTAAAGCTGGTAGAGAAGGTTCAGTAACCATCGCAACTAATATGGCAGGTAGAGGTACCGATATTAAGCTTACTGATAAATCAAGAGAATTGGGTGGCTTAGTAGTATTAGGTTCAGAAAGGCATGAGTCTAGACGTATAGATAATCAGCTGAGAGGACGTTCTGGAAGACAAGGTGATCCAGGATATTCAAGATTCTATGTATCATTGCAAGATGATTTGATGGTTAGATTCGGTAGCGACAGAGTAACAATGTTATTTGATCAAATGGGTGACATTCCTATTGAAAATAAGATGGTTTCTAAAGCTATATCTTCTGCTCAACAAAGAGTTGAGGGTATCAACTTTGATGTTCGTAAAGCATTACTAGATTATGATGATGTTATGCGTCAACAAAGAGAAACAATGTATGCTCAACGTAACTTCATATTAGAAAACGAAGATATTCATACGGTAGTTGAGAATATGTTCAAACGTGTAATCGAAAACACAGTTGAAGCCAACACTACCGAAGAAAAACAAGCAGTTATTGATTATGAATCAATTACTAAACGTTTAAATAATATGGGTGTAGCATCTTTCAAGAAGGAAATGATTGAAGGTTTGAACAAGCAAGAAACAACCGACAAATGTTTAACCGCTTCTTTTGGTGCTTATGAAAATAAGATTGAACCAGTAAAATCACAAATTCAACCAGTAGAAAAAACTATGGTTTTACGTTTAATGGATCGCGCATGGCAGAATCACATAGATGTTATGTCTAAATTAAGAGAAGGTATTCATCTAAGATCGTATGCGCAAAACAATCCATTACAAGCATATATTGAAGAAGGTTATGAACTATTTGATTCCATGATGACAACAATTTCTAATGATGTCGTAACTTTCTGTAATAACTTACGTGTTGTTATAAAGGAAAAGAAATAATGGAAATATTTGAAATGAAACAAGGCCTAAACACTTCCTTAAAGAAGTTAAAAGATTTAGGCGACTCACTTTGACTTAGCCAGTATTGATAAGCGAATCGAAGAATTAGAACAACAACAAACAGATACTAATTTTTGGTCTGACCAAAAACGAGCTCAAAATATTATTAAAGAATACAATACAAAAAAAGATTTAAAATCTAAATATTTTTCTAATGAAAAAAATATAACTTCTCTATTAGAAGAACTTGATGAATTGAGTAAGAACTATGATCAAGAACTTTTTGATTTACTAAATGATGAATACTTAGAAGCAAGCAAATGTTTTGAAGATTTTGAGATGAAAGTTTTATTATCGAATGACTATGATCATTCAAATGCTATCATAGAAATTCATCCTGGTGCTGGCGGAACAGAATCACAGGATTGGGCAAATATGTTATTTAGAATGTATCAAAGATACGCTCAATCAAATGGATATGGTTTTGAAGTGATTGATTACGAAGAAGCTATTGATGCAGGTATTAAATCGTGTAGCGTTTTGGTTAAAGGTGATCTTGCTTATGGATATTTGAAGGGCGAATCAGGTGTTCATCGTCTTGTGAGAATTTCTCCTTTTGATGCTTCAGGAAGAAGACATACATCATTTGCTTCGGTTGAGGTTCTGCCTGAATTCAATGATGAAATTGATATAGAAATAAAAGATGAAGATTTAGAAGTTGATACTATGCGTTCTTCTGGCGCTGGTGGGCAACATATAAACAAGACTGATAGTGCTGTTAGAATGAAACATATTCCAACAGGTTTGATGGCTTTCTCGCAATCAGAAAGAAGCCAAATATTAAATAGAGAAAAATGTTTGCAAGTTTTAAAATCAAAACTTTATCAACGTGCTATCGAAGAAAGAGAAAATGCAAAACGTGCGCTAAAAGGTGAACAGAAGAAGATTGAATGGGGTTCACAAATTAGATCATATGTTTTCTGCCCATATACAATGGTCAAAGATCATCGTACCAATTATGAAGAAGGCAATGTTGCGAAAGTTATGGATGGCGAAATAAACAACTTCTTATTCGAATATTTAAAAGCACAAATATAGAGAAATTATGTTAAACAAGAATTTAGAAAGAATTGAAAAAGACAACACCTTTTCATTAGTTAATAAGAAACTAAAGGCTTTTAAGTTGGCTAATCCAAATATTAAAATAGTGTCTCTAGGAATTGGCGATGTAAGTAAGCCTATATGTAAACCAGTTGTTGATGCTATGCACAAAGCTGTTGATGATTTAGGTGATATTAAAACATTCTCTGGTTATGGCAACTATTATGGTCTAGAAGAATTAAGAGAAACAATTTTAAAAAATGATTATAAAGGCTTTGATTTTTCTCTTGATGAAGTATACGTTTCTGATGGCGCAAAAACAGATAGCACCTCAATACTAGAATTATTTGATAAAGACGTAAAAGTTCTGCTAGGCAATCCTTTGTATCCTATATACAAAAATGGTTGTCTGGCTTTAAGTAAGAGTATAGAAGAGGTGCCACTAAACGAAGAATATAAATTAGCGGTTCCAAGCAAACATTACGACATCATTTATTTATGCTCACCTAACAATCCTATTGGAAATGCATATACATATGGTGAATTGAAGAAATGGATTAAATACGCTTTAACAAATAAGAGCATTATCTTGTTTGATAATGTATATGAACCATTCATTTCTAGCAAAGACGTTCCTCATAGTATATATGAAATAAATGGTGCTAAAAAATGTGCTATCGAATTCAGATCATTTTCTAAGAAGGCATCATTTACTGGCTTGAGATGTAGCTATTTCATTATTCCAAAGCAAATAGCTAAGAATGTAAATTATTATTGGAAAGAAAGAACTTTGAATAGATTCAATGGTGCAAGTTATGTTGCACAAATTGGAGCTATAGCAACATATAGTAAAGAAGCTAAAAGAATTCAAAAGCAGAATATCAAAGAATATAAAGCAAATGCAAAATACTTGAAAAAGTCATTTACTAAACTTGGCTTTGAAGTAATCGGCGGAGATGATGCGCCGTTTATGTGGGTAAAGATAAAAGAAAAGTCGTGGGATTATTTTGACTTTTGTTTAAAGAAATTAAATGTAGTGGTTATTCCTGGCGTTATATTTGGTTCTAATGGTGAGCATCATATTAGAATAAGCGCATTGGGAAAGATAGAAGATAGCAAAATTGCAATAGAGAGGTTTAAAGAATATTATGAAAAACAAGCTTAGTTTATTTACATTGATTGGTTTGTTGTTAGGAATCGCTTTTGGTTTGCTTCTTCCGCAATATGCGCCATATATAAAATTTATCGGAACTTATTACATCACTATTTTGAAGTATATGGTTGTACCAGTAGTTGTTACAACGATTTCAGTATCAATCTATAATTCTTCAAAACTAAAGAATAAAATGGTTCCTCTAACATTACTTGTTTTTGTCTTGATGTTCTCGGCAACATTCTTGTTGTCATCACTTGTAGTGACAATTATTAATCCAAGCAGTGGCTTTGTATTAGAAGCTGTTGATTGGAACGGTTCTACTAGCGATTTGGGCATTAAGGGAATGTTGTTAAACTTAATTCCAAAAGATTTCAGTAAGTTCTTGACAGGTGGCTATCTTTTTACTGTTATCTTGATTGCGATTATTATTGGAAAATTATGTAGTGTTATTTCTAGTGGTGAAAGAATTATCGGCGTTATTGAAAAAATAAAAGATTTTTTGTTTAAAGTATTAAGCATATATATGTATGTGACACCACTAGCTGTTTTTTCTTTGATAAGTAACACTATCGTTGAATATGGTCCGATTATCTTAGGCTTAGGTGCAAAATATATTATCACAGCTTATGTATGTGCGATTCTTGCGTTAATAGTTGTAATGATTCTTCCTATTTTGTTGATTACAAAGATGTCTCCAAAGGTGTTTGTAAAAAAAGTTTATAAAATATGGATGATTACATTGAGCACATGTTCAAGTGCTGCGACATTACCTTATACAATTAAAACTTGTCACGATGAATTTAATATTCCTGATGAAGTAACTGATGTTGTAGTTCCGCTTGGCACAACCATTCATATGTGTGGCGGTGCTGTGTCTTTTGCCTTATTAGGTTTATTCTGTAGTAGATTATTTAATGTTGAGGTAACATTTGGAAAATATATATTGATGCTTATTTATGCAATCTTAATCAATATGGCTGCTCCTGGTATCCCTAACGGTGGTGTTGCAATTGGCGCAACTTATTTACAATTGTTGGGAATTCCATTAGACTTTATTGGTTTCTATAGTGGCATCTATAAATTATTAGATATGATTTACACTTCATTAAATGTTACAGACGATATCGCATCTAACGTAATAATTAATTATTTTCATAAGAAAGGGAAGGAGACCAAATAACTTATGATAATTCATTCTAAACGTATTTATATGGCAGACGGGTTAAAGGCAGGTTATTTAAAGATTGAGGATCGAAAGATTGTAGATTTCTATCCTGAAGGAACTGATGTAGTTGCGGATATTGATTATGGTAATAACCGTATCATTCCAGGAATTTTTGATACTCATAATCATGGTGGTTTTGGCTATGATATGATCAGGCAAACAACTAAAAAAGATGTTAAGGCTTTCTTAAAAGCTGAAGCATCATTGGGCGTGGTAAATATGTTTGCAACTACTAGCGGCCCTGTTAATCTTGATATTTTGAAAGACGAAGTAGGAATCGACCAAGATGGTACAAGAATATTAGGAATTCACTCTGAAGGCCCATGGGGTTCAAGAGTTGGAGAAAAGGGAATTAACTTAGGATATCCAAAACCTGATATGGAAGTCGCAAAACAAATGGTTGAAGCTGGTGGTGATGGTTTCAAGTTGGTTGATGTAGCTCCTGAAGTAGAAGGTGCACTTGATGTAATTAAGTATTTCGTTTCACAAGGATTAAATGTTGGCCTATATCACACTAATGCCAATTTTGAAGAAGCAAATAAAGGTATTGATGCTGGCGCAAGTGTTGCGACTCATTTAGGCAACGTTATGACTGGTTTACATCATCGTGATGTTGGCACTCTTGGCGCTTGTATCTTAAGAGATGAAGTTGATTGTGAAATGATTTGTGATGGCTTGCATATAAGTCTTCCTATGATTGAGATTTATTTACGTGCAAAGAATCACGATCAATTAATGATGGTTTCAGACAATGTTGTATACGCTAATTTGCCAGTAGGCCGTTATGTAGGTTTTGATAAGAAATCTGATAGAGCGTTCATCAACATATCAGAAGATGGATTTGTATTAAGTGATACAGGTAGATTATCAGGGTCATCTAAGCCTGTTCTATACGGCATTATGAACTTAGTCGAAAAGTTACATGTACCAATGGAAGAATGTTGTAAGTTCTTCTGTTACAATCCAGTAAGAAAATATAGTGATCCAAGTAAGAAGGGTGCATTAGCAAGAGGTAAAGATGCAGATTTAGTTGTAATATCAGACGATTATAAAGCAATCGCAACTTATTCTGAGGGTAGAATAGTATACGATGCAAACAAAGATGTAATTGTATGTAAAGATTCTTTCTTAAAAGAACACAAAATAGGTTAGGAGTAAAGATGAAAAAATTAATTTGTATTTTAAGTATTATGCTTCTTATAGTGGGATGCGGAAGTAAAAGCGATTCTCACTTATACAAGATGTCAGTTTGCCAAAAGACAAACGATATAGATAACAACGTTCCAAACGATATATATCTATTTAATGAAGTTGATTATTCTTTTGCAGACGCAGTTGATGGTGAACAAATTGCCAAGTTAGTTGAGTTGTTTAAAAATATTGAAGTTGCTGATAAAGTTGATGCGGTTGAAACACCAACATTATCAATCAACATCACTTATGATGATGACATTGATAGTATGATTTTCTATGGTGATGTAGTTGAACTTTATGATAAAGACGGAAATGTTAATTACTACAAATTAACTAATCATGAAGCTTTCGTAGAATATGCTAATGAAATCATCGCTGAAAATGTTGCTCCTATTCAAGGCACAGTTGTTCTAGATAGTAACGATATTATCATCACTCAAAATGATCTTCAGTTTGTAGACGACAATATCATTTTAACAATTAATGCTGTAAACAACTCTGCTAGAGATGCTGTTCTAATGATTGATGCTTGTGTTGATGGCTATGATATTTTTGGATATCAACAATTAGGTGTTTTCGCTGAAAACGAAATTGGCTATGATTATACTATTCCAGTATCGCTTCTAAAAGAATACGGAGTAAACGAATTCGGAACATTAGAATATGTAATTAAAGTTTTCGAGATGGAAGAAGATCATGATGCAGGTGATTTTATTTGCAAGTCAGATACTGTTACTTGTGAATTAGGAACACCATCAAGCGCTTCAGTAAATGAGAATGTTGCATATAGTGAAGGTGGCATTTCTCTATCATGTAAATTTGTAGAAGCAGAAACAAATACCAATGCTTATTTATACATCAAGAATGGCAATGCAGCTGATGCTGAATTCGATATTGAAGAAGTTATTGTTAATGGTGCGTCTAGTGATTATGGTGATTTCTTTGATATGCATATCAAAGCCAACGATGACTTGTTTGCTTTGTTACCTATCTACAATTACAACTACGATAGTGAAACTTATGAAGTCACAAAATATGATATCGAAACATTAAGTTTGGTTGTAGATATTAATGATGTTGAAACAACTATTGTTATTAAATAGAATATGATAAAATTAATGTGGTTTTGATAGATAGAGTAGTTAATACTTGTCTAATAGAGAGCCCTGTTGGTGTAAATGGGTAGATGAAGGTTAATGAACATGGATCTTGAACTTCGTTGGCGATATGTAGTCAATGACGTGATTCTCGCGTTAAGAGCAAAGTGACAAATAAAGGTGGTACCGCGCATTTGCGCCCTTGTGCTGCCTTTTTATTTTTGGAGGTATTTATATGGAATCAAAAGGAAAGTATTATATTACGACAGCTATTGCTTATGCTAGTGCTAAACCACATATAGGCAATACTTACGAAATCATTATGGCTGATGCTATTGCTAGGTATAAGCGAATGGTTGGCTATGATGTTTTCTTCATGACCGGTACTGATGAACATGGTCAAAAGATTGAGGAAAAAGCTATTGCCGCTGGCATGAGTCCAAAAGAGTATGTTGATAAGACTGCTGGAACTATTAAAGATATTTGGGATTTGATGAATACTTCATATGATAAGTTCATTAGAACGACTGACGATTATCATGAAAAGACTGTTCAAAAGATTTTTAAGAAATTATACGATCAAGGTGATATCTATAAATCAGAATATGAAGGATGGTATTGTACTCCATGTGAATCTTTCTGGACAGATGCTCAATTAGTTGATGGCAAATGTCCTGATTGTGGTAGAGAAGTTCATCGTGAAAAAGAAGAGTCATACTTCTTTAAGATGAGTAAATATGCAGATCAATTAATGAAACATATTGAAGAACACCCTGAATTCATTCAACCAGAATCAAGAAAGAATGAAATGATAAATAACTTCTTGAAACCTGGATTACAAGATTTATGTGTTTCACGTACAAGTTTTAAGTGGGGTGTACCTGTAACGTTCGATGAAAAACACGTAATCTATGTATGGATTGATGCGTTGTCAAACTATATTACTGGTATTGGTTATGATCCTGATGGTTCAAGTGAACAATATCAAAAACTATGGCCAGCAGATTTACACTTAATAGGTAAAGATATTATTAGATTCCACACAATCTATTGGCCAATTATGTTGTTGGCAATGGGCGAACCTCTACCAAAACAAGTATTTGGTCATCCATGGATGCTAGTTGGTGAAGACAAGATTTCAAAATCTAGAGGTAACGCTATTTATGCTGATGATCTAGTTAAGTTCTTTGGTGTAGATGCAATACGTTATTTCTCTCTACATGAAATGCCATTTGCTCAAGATGGTTCAATTACTTGGGAATTAGTAATAGAAAGAATTAATTCTGATTTAGCTAACGTATATGGAAACCTAGTAAATAGAACAATTGCGATGACAAATAAGTATTTCGGTGGTCAGTTAACTAACGAAATCATTGAAGATGAATTAGGTGCTGATGTTAAGAATTGTGCATTAGATACTGTAGCTCTTGTTGATAAGAAGATGGATGATTTGAGAGTAGCTGATGCTATTGAAGCCGTTTTAGATTTACTAAGAAGATTAAATAAATATATTGATGAAACTGCTCCATGGGCTCTTGCAAAAGATGAAGCAAATAAAGCAAAACTAAATACTGTTCTTTACAACTTATTAGAAGGCATTAGATTTACAACTGTATTAATCTCTCCATTTATGCCTGAGACAAGTGAAAACGTATTTAAGCAAATTAATACAAATAAGACTGATTATGATTCAGTTCAAACTTGGGGCCAACTAGAACTTAACAAAGTTACAGAAACTCCAACACCATTATTCCAAAGAATTGATTCTGCTAAGAAGATGGATGAAATTCATGGATTCTTAGAAGAAAAATATGGAAGTCCTGAAAAGAAGATAGAACATAAACCAGAAATTGCTTTTGAAGACTTTGATAAAGTTGAAATGGTTGTTGGTGAAGTTAAAGAATGTAGTAAACATCCTGATGCTGATAAGATTCTAGTATTCAAAGTAGACTTCGGTTATGAAACAAGACAAATCTTGTCAGGTGTTGCAGAATTTTATAAACCTGAAGATTTGGTTGGTAGAAAAGTTATTGCTGTGCTTAACCTAAAACCTCGTAAGATTAGAGGCTTAGAATCAAACGGCATGTTGTTAAGCGCTGTGAAAGAAGAAAACGGTAAGGAAAAACTAGAACTATTGTCATCTAATTTGGAAGTTGGAAGCAAGGTTTGTTAATGGGCAATATTTTCTACTTCCAATGGGAAATCGCTTTTATCAAATGGATACAATATAATTCATTAGATTTGGTGATAATGATTTCTAAATTATTTTCTATATTAAGTTCAGAAGTTGTATTGTCTGTTTTGATAATGCTTGTATATCTAGCGTTAGATAAAAACTTAGGAAGAAAAGTAATGATAAATACATTGGTTGCTTTAGGATTTGGCTGTGCAATAAAGAGCTCGCTTAGAAGACTTAGACCATATTTTGTAACTGATGAAATCAAATGTTTAGCACCCGTAGATAACAGTGCAGATGCGTTTGATATTGCTGCTCAAGGATATTCGTTTCCAAGCTTACATTCATTGAATGCTTGTTGTATTACTGGCTCGCTATATAAGTTTACACGAAAGAAGGGCTGGCTAATCTTTGCGATAGTTTTTACTTTTGGTATCGGATTAACGCGAATAGTAACTGCCAATCATTTTCCAACTGATGTTTTAGTTGGATGGGCTATTGGTGCTATTGCAGTAGAACTTATTCCAGCAATGATTAATAAATTTGGCAAGAATAGAGTCTACATTGCGATTATGCTTGCTTATCTTTGTTGTTTCGTATTCTGCAGGGCAAATGATTTCTATACTTCTTATGGAATTATGTCTGGGTTTTTCTTTGCTGATATGTTTGATGAAAAATACGTTAATTTCAAAGAGACGCATAATCTTCTTAGAATTATTGTAAGAATAATATTTGGACTGCTTATCTTCTTAGTTATGGTTGAAGGAATTAAAATAATAATTCCGAGCACAATACCTGAAGATAGTATGCTTTCATTTATTGTTAGAACTGTTAGATACGGGCTTGGCATTTTTGTTACATTAGGTTTGTATCCTAAATTATTTGAAAAAAATATTTTCAAATTTAAGGATTAATTACGAATCATCATTGCAACTCAATGATGATTTTTTAATGTTAAAGAAGTAATTTGATAGAATAGAAGTGATGATAAAGATAAAATTCGACAAAAATTTAATAATGAATACTAATCGTACAGACCTTACTGATGAAGAAGGTATGTTACTATGCTGGACGCAAAATGATTTTTCATATAAAAATCGTAAGTATTTATACGATAGTCGTGATAATAAAGTTGGGTATGCACAACTTAATATTGAACATGATAGGTCAGATCTATATGACCCTAATGATAAATTGTTTGGCAGTATCGATATAACAAATAATGAATACAAAGTATCTTTTATTGATTGGAGAATATTAGCTGATGAAAATTATCGCATTGTTGATAGCAATGGCAACGAGATAATGAGAGTAATTGAAGATGATGATTATTATGTTTTAAACATTCATGAAAACAAGAATGATTTGAATTGTGTATTATGTCTTATAGGTTTGGCTGATTATCTAAAAAATGAAAGGTATTAGATATGAAAAAAGAAGAGTTTAAATTTAGATCAACAAGTAATGTATGCGACATTAGAGCGGTGAGATGGATTCCAGATAAAGAACCGATCGCTATCTTGCAGATATCTCATGGTATGGTTGAATTTATCGACCGTTATGAGGACTTTGCGAAGTTTCTTTGCTCGAAAGGTTTTTTGGTAACTGGCAACGATCATTTGGGACATGGCGAATCTGTTAATAGCAAAGATGACTGGGGCTATTTTGCTGAACATAATGGTAATGAATATGTTCTAAAAGATTTACACGAACTAACAAAAATAACAAAAGAATCATATCCAAATTTGCCTTATTTCTTTTTAGGACATTCTATGGGCTCGTTCTATGCAAGACAATATCTTTG
>JAGHUL010000099.1 GCA_018064825.1 Candidatus Colivicinus equi | reverse complement strand
CCAACCTTTTCGATAATGTCATCAAATTTAGCCTTAGTTGTATTATCAAGAGTACCTGTACCAGTTAAAGTACTAGGGATAGGAATAATATTTACACCATTTGCAAACTGAGAAGCAATAATCTTCTGTACCTTTTGTACATAAGCCTTTGCAACTGCTTCTACAAGAGCACCCCAATCTTTACGACCAGTTAAGAACAATCTGATATCTCCACCAACCTTAATTCCGTATACTGCGGTCTCTACATGGTAAGCCTGACCTTCACCAAGTCTCTGGATACTCAAATCATGATGATCGCCAGAAACACGACTTACAGTCAAAAGAACTTCGTCATCTACCCAGAACTCATTCTTATCTCCATCCTTCATATTCTTAGATTCAACATAGTTGTTGAAAAATTCATTCTCAGACAAACCATATGCAATCTGAGTATCAATAATCTCTTCGATAACTTCAAAGAACTTCTTACCATTATCAGAATTTAAAGCTCTCTTAATCTGCTTATCAGAAGAATCCTTTGTCAATCCAAGATACTCATAACAAGCCTTTCTAATAACTTCATTTGCTTCTGCTTTAGAAACAACTCTACCAGCTTCAGCATCATAAATTTCACGACCAGCACCAAGGTCGAACATTAAATTCTTAACACTTGTATCTAACATTGTATTTTCTCCTTTCGTTTAATTATTCGCCCAACTGCTTTGCATAAGTCTTACCAGGGATTGCCTGGAGAGTAACAGTTACACCATCTGCTGAAGGAACAGTCTTAAATCCCTTAGCACTAACTTCGATAATATCCATAGGCTTAAGCTCATAAGAACGAACTACATCACCTGCAGCCTTACCCTGTGAATCAACCTTGCCTACATTGTAGAAGTTGCCTTCCTTCTTAAATTCATTGTTGTATTCCTCTTCAATCATAGGAACCTGATATACGAAAAATGCATTGGTAGCACTTACAACTTCAACGTAATAATTTCCATTTGCAGCCTTACCAAGAACAGTACCAGTGAAAGAAGTAGGAGCAGCTTCTTCGTAAAGATCTAATTCTACGAAAGCACCCTTACCGATAAACCAAGTATTATCTGTGTCCTCCTTCAACTGAAGGTTTAAAATATGAGCACCACCGTCTCTAGCCAAAACTTTGCTAGGGAATCCAGATGCATGTTTTTCAATAGCATATTTAATCATTTAAAAATCCTCCCTTTTATTTTTTTGCAATAAAAAAGACCATTAATAAATGGTCTAAATTAATGTATTGCTCCATATGTAACCATATGCAGTTTTTCTTTTTTTGTTACATGCTCTCCATACATTTGCGTATAAAAAGTCTTTTTTTAATTCATCTATAGATTCATATATATTTATTAGTTGTAAAGTAGTTTTATCATATTGATAAAATTTTGTTCTTTTATCTTTAGGTTGTTGCTGAAAATCAAAACTATCTATATCTTTCACAATAGAATAATATTTATTATTATACATATTATTATTTTCAATTGATTTCTTTACATATTCACC
>JAGHUL010000054.1 GCA_018064825.1 Candidatus Colivicinus equi | reverse complement strand
TATGTATTATTAGACTCACACTTAGGACAAGTCTTGCCATAAATAATCGTATTGTAATCATTGCCACAATCTTCACAATGAGTAATAGCTTCAATCTTTTCGATCTTTAGCTTACACTCTAACATTTCTTCATGTTTAGAAACGGCCCAGTTCCAACATTCAACTAAATAGTCTGGAACAATACCAGTAACCGTTCCTATTTCTAAAGTGACACTATTGATGTGCTTGACATTATTTTGTTTGGCTAAATCTAAGACATCATCTATGACATGAAACACTACACCTAACTCATGCATTAGCTTTTTCCTTTTGTTTTTTCTTCCATTCCTTATGCTTTGCTTCTGATGCTTTTTCTTCAGGAGTCTTTTTACCAAAGATAATCTTTACCCCACGTTTAGCGGCATATGGAATGATATATTTAAACTTATCTTCAGATTTAACCATCTTAGAATTTTCTGGATGGTCTCTATGTAAGTGGATCGCATCAAACTCACATTTAGTCGTACATACACCACAACCAATACATTTATTTTCATCGACAATAGAAGCACCACAAGATAGACATCTACTAGTTTCAATCTTAACTTGTTCCTCAGTTAAAGTAATACGGTTATCTTTGAAACTATGCATGAAATCAAATGATTCATCTTTGCCTTCGTATTGTCTACCCGCATGGTCATAGTCAACAACATCAATATCGTCTTTGTTCAACATGATGAATTCACGTTTATTCTTACCGATAGTTAATGAAGTACCAGGTTGTACATAACGGTGTAACGAATCGGCAGCTTGATGGCCTTGTTCGATTGCGTTGATCGCAAATGAAGCACCCAAGAATACATCGCCACCCACAAAGATATCAGGTTCATTAGTTTGGTAAGTTAACTTATCGGCTTTAGGATTTTGACCATTAAGTTCTACGCTACTACCATCTAATAAGTTACCCCAATCAATAGCTTGTGATATCGCATATATTACATGGTCTGCAGGAACGATTTGGATATCGTCTTCATCATATTTAGGATTAAACTTACCATTTTCATCAATTGTTGAAAGACAACGTTTGAAGATAACTTGTTTAACTTTTCCTTCATCGTCTACAACGATTTCTTTAGGACCAAAACAATTGTTTATAGTAATATTTTCTTCTTCTGCTTCTTTAATTTCTAATACTGAAGCAGGCATATGTTCACGATCCTCTAGACAATAGATGTCGATATTTCTACCGCCTAGTCTATGAGCTACTCTAGCAGCATCAATCGCAACATTACCACCACCTACTACAACAACTTTGCCTTCGATCTTGCTTCTAGGATGTTCGTTGGCGTAATGTAAGAAATCGATAGCTGTAATAGTATTCTTAGCCTTTTCTTTTTCGATACCAGGATATCTTCCTAGTTGTCTACCAATCGCAACATAGAATGCCTTATAACCTTGTTTTCTTAGTTCATCGATTGTGATGTCTTTTCCAACTTTAACACCACACTTTATTTCAACGCCTAACTCTTCGATAACCTCGATTTCGGCATCAATAATATCTTTCTCTAATTTATATGCAGGAATGCCATATCTAAGCATGCCACCAGGTTTCTTATTTGCTTCAAAGACAGTTGGTAAATATCCTTTCAAAGCTAAGAAGTATGCACAAGATAGTCCTGCTGGACCAGCACCGATGATAGCAATCTTTTGTTTCCAATGTTTTTCGACATTACTTGGAATGACTACTTTTGGAATATACCTAGTACTAGAATTAAGATCTTGTTCCGCAATAAAACGTTTAACACCATCAATGTTTACAGGATTATCAAATAGTCCTCTTGTACAAGCATCTTCACAACGTTTATTACATACTCTGCCACAAATTGCAGGGAATGGATTATCTTTCTTAATTAAAGCTAATGCCTCTTGGTATTTGCCTTGAGCAGCCATCTTTAAATAACCCTGTATTGCGATATGTGCAGGACATGCGCTCTTACATGGAGCAGTACCAGTTTCATAACAATTGATTCTATTATTGTCACGATAATCCTCATCCCACTTATCTTCGCCCCATGACATATGATCAGGAAGTTCATGTTTTGGATAATTAATTGGGCCGTGTTTTGTGCAAAGTTTTTGTCCAAGCTTAACAGCGCCAGCTGGACAATATTCAACGCACTTACCACACGCAACGCAATTCTTAGGATCAACCTTAGCAGTATAAGCTGATCTAGATAAATTAGGAGTATTAAATAATTGTGATGTTCTTAATGCATTACAAATATTGATATTGCAATTACAAATCGCAAAGATCTTATCTTCACCATCAATATTAGTAATTTGATGAACGAAACCATTATCTTCCGCATTCTTTAATATTTGAATAGCCTCATCATAAGTAATAGAATGGCCCTTGCCAGTCTCATTACAATAATCAGCCATATCACCTACCGCAATACACCAATCTTCAGCGGAATCACCGCTTCCTTCATTTAGTTTTGCCCTACCATAACGGCAACTACAAATACCTACACCTAAGTGACCTTCGTATTTCTTTAACCAGTGTGATATATGTTCAATATCTAATGATTTATTTTCTAATGAAATTGCTTTCTCTACTGGTATTACATGCATACCAATGCCAGCTCCACCAGGAGGAACTAATTCAGTAATTCCTGCTAGAGGAATGAAAGTCATTCTTTCAAAGAATTGTGCTAATTCAGGGTATTCATCCAATTGCTTCTTAACCATGTTGGTGAACTCAGCACTACCTGGTACAAACATTGGAAGTGAATATCTTTTTATATGTGGTGCATCTTTAATTGGACCATCATTTGTATAGTTATTACCATAGTCAAATTCTAAAAGACCTCTTTTAGCCATTTCTTCAACTATTGGTTCTAATTCTTCTTTTGAAACTTTTGTTAAAGTAGATAATTCATTTAATGTATATGGTTTACGAATATCCATAGCTAAAGCAATATCAGCCATTTCATCAGTACATAAACAACGTAAACCCCAATACTCTGGATCATTAGTTGTTAAGCCAAACAATTTGTGTTTAGCTACATCAGTAATCTTTTTACCCAAAGCTAATATCTTCTCATTAGGTTTTTCTTCACCCATAAAACGTGGAATGAAGGCATCAGACATTTTAGGCATTTAGTTCTCCTTCCATTTCTTTATTTCTTCTTTTAAGTAATTGCAGACCTCATCAATACCTCTACCATCTTTGCCACAAACTTCAAAGATGTCAGCCATACCATTACGATATTTTATATTCTCTTTACACTTATTGATATCAAAATCAAAATAAGGTAAAACATCAATCTTATTAATTAATACAAAGTTAGAAACTTCAAACATTAAAGGATATTTTAAAGGTTTATCATCACCCTCGGGAACAGATAGGATACACATATTCTTAACTGCACCAGTATCAAATTCAGCAGGGCACACCAAATTACCGACATTCTCCAAAATAATCAAATCATAATCGTCATCAATTAATGATTCAACACCTTGTCTAGTCATATCGGCATCTAAGTGGCACATACCACCTGTGTGAAGTTGTATTGCTTCAACATTGGTATTCTTAGC
>JAGHUL010000061.1 GCA_018064825.1 Candidatus Colivicinus equi | reverse complement strand
CCTGTTTGAATAATGACATATGATTTCTTACTTAATTCATAGAATTCGTTTCTTTCAACTAACGATAGATTTGTGTTTGGATAATTCTTATGAAGTATTTTTTCATAGTCTTTCCAAGCAACTGGTTTTTTCATATGTTTTTTCTTATCAGATTCTGTTAAATCCATAACCATTATTGGTTTTGATGAATAGTCAACATCAACTGGGAATAGATCATTAATTGCTTCGTATAGTTCTGAAACAGTAATACCTGGAACTCTTATGAGTTTTGAATAAGAAGTGTATTTACTTAATGATTCACCAGGAAAATTGGAATCAGCTAATACTAATACATCTCCATGTCCCATGTCAGATAATGTTTTTAAAATATCTCCTGTTAATACTTTACTTATTCCTTTTAACATTATTTTGTCCTCCTAATATACTATTTCTGATTCATATACATCTATTGGCATATCACCAAATACTTCTTTTAATCGTTTTTGAACTATATCTTTTGTAATACCTTTCTTTAGTATTACTTGAACAAATCCTCCACCACCAGCACCAATTACCATTCTTGCATCTATATATTCTTCAATAGCTTTAAAGATATTTTCTATCATCGTATTTGAGCTACCTTCATCTATTTGTTTAGATAGTGTCCAATGGTAATCTAATAATCTCGCAAATTCATCTACATCTTCATTTAATAGCGCTTGTTTCATCTTTTGTGCTACAACTTGAATCTGTTTATGAGCATTTAATGATTCTTCGATATTACCTACATATCTACCAACAACATCTCTTAATAGATTTCTCGCTAATCTTCTTTGTCCTGTATAGATTATGCATAGTCTTTCATTTAATTCTTCTTTAACTTTTATAGTTAGATTTAATTGTTCAACGTGTATATCTTGATTAATACCTTTATTAGAAGTGATGAACTTAACCCCATTAGTTACGCCACCAACTTGGTCTTGCCAACCACCACCAGTAGACATGAGTTGTTCAACTGCTAATACTGTTGAATACAATTTTTGTTTGTCGTACTCAATATCCATAAAATCAAAGATTGCTTGAACACTTGCAGCAGCTAATATGCTTGATGTACCAAGTCCTGATCCTTTTGGCACATTTCTAACTTCTGAATGCATTTCAAAGCCGCCAGTCAATCTTTCTAATACATCAGTTAATGATGAGCCTTCTTTAGGAATGATGCCACAAGCCAATAGACAAGCTTTTTGAAGCACGAATGGATCTGAAGGGTCACCAACTTTTTGTAACTCTTCGATGTCTATAAATTCTCCATGAACTTCAGTATCACGAGAATCAAATACTATTTTATGTTCATTTATTTTAACTAATTTAACTTCAACTGGAAGTTGTCCATTTAAATTGATTGCGGCATTTATTACCTTTCCACCTTGTTCTAAACAATGTGGATACGTATCAGACCAACCACCACCAAAGTTAACTCTTAGTGGTAACTTGGCTGTTGTTTCATTATGTTTAATAACACACTTGTCATTGTATGAAAGATTATTGATTGTTGATTTAAGTGTTACATCACAGATAAGTTTAAAGCACTTAGCTATATACTCATCATTATTTAGTGCATATCCTAAATAATAATAAAGTCTCATTCCATAAGAGAAATCATCTAGATTATCATAATCTAATTTGGATAATGCTAAATCGATCCAATCTAGTTGTGTCTTAGATAATTTGCCTGTTTTAAATAAACCTATAGTATTAGTAACAGGCATATTATGCTTTATTAATCTATCAAGTTTATCCATCTTGATAAGATCTAATAGATTATTGTTCCAATCAATAATATAGTTACAATCAGCTTCATTAAAACTAGAACATAGTGATTGTCTATTATTATCAAAATCATAATTACTAGCCTTGCCTGTTAAATATTTATATAGGTTAATAGATGACTTTAATGCATCATTCATACTTTCGCATTCTTTAAATAATCTCGCATTCCATAATGAATGTTCATTATCATCAAAGACATTAGTTAATTGATATTTATTAATTAATTCATCAATGTTTAATTCATATATAGAGTTATCTTTAGGATTATCATTAATGTTTATTATTCTACATACATATTTTCCATTATTTAATTTAAGACCATGTACTAATAAGTTATCATCAATTGTTGCATCATCGATATCCATATAAGATATATAACAATTGTTGCCTATCTTACTATTTCCATGAACATAAGACGATTCTAAATATACATTATCTTTTACATCCGCTTTTAATGACAAGATAGAACTATATGAGCTGACATTATCATTATTTATTGAAGAAAATACCTGTGATTTAAATCCTAACGGTTCATAATCATGTACGTCATTATTCATTAGATTTACTATTTCTTTTACACTACCAAAATGAATAAACTTAGCTGGTGAAATAGCTATTAGTTTACATGTATATTTATTAATTGCATTAAATAATGTTGTTCTAGCTTGTTTTAGTTCATCACAATATTCGCCTTCAGCTTTTTCTAGATAATAATCCTCAATAGTAGAATCTAGAGCTAAACAATAAGATATATCTCCATATAAAGATAATCTAGTTTTATCATTTACTAATGAATTATATTTGCCATCATTATCAATTAATGAATATAAGTCATTTAGTACATTAATACCTAAATAGATGATACCTGTATCGATATTACAGTTTCCTTTATCATCAACAGCATTCAATTTCTTTAAATTATCTATTGATTGTTTATGCAAGAATTTAGAAACAAAACCGTTATCACTTTCTAAATAAACACCATGGTTTGTAGCCGTATTAACATCTTCTTTGAATGATACTACTGCTGCATCGTTGCTTCCAAAGTCACACATGAGTGCATTGAATAATAACATTACATCACCCGACAAAAGAAGCATTCCTTCTTTCATTCTTGAAGGCATGTTTGCCATTGTGATTAAAAAGATATCAAATAAACAAGCTGGATGATTATTTATTTCAAGTGGCACTGGAGAAAATAATTTTCCTAATGCACTATATTGTGGGCATCTTTTTGAATCTCCGCCTGCATGTATCACTAAAAACTTTTTAGAATCAAAGCTATTATATTTCTCTTTTAATTCTTTGATTATTGATAGAGTTGAACCAGCTGAGCCAATTCTTTTATTGTCTTTATCTGCGATTACTAAAATCTCACAATTTTTAGGAATTAAGCCGATAGTTTTCCTATACTCTATTTGTTTTATATAACCATCTGCTTGAATGTCGTTGCTGGCACTAATAACAATACTATCCCAACCGCGATATGTTTCATTTTTTAATGAACGATTATATTCGTCTATTGAGTCTAAAAATGATTGTTTTAAAAATGATGATTTAATAATTGGTTCACTCATTATTATCATTATACTATCTATTAATTTGGTATAATGAATTATATTTATTCAATTGTAGAGTTACAAACAAGTAGGTGAGAATTATGGACGAAAAAGTAAAGCTAAGTGAAAAGATAGGTTTCATGTTGTACTCAACATCAATCAATATTGTTCACACATTTAAGAATATGTATTATCTAACATTCTTGACGATGATCTTACAAATCGATGTAGCGATTGCGGGTGCTATGCTTGCCTTTGGTACAGTATGGGATGCGGTTAACGATTCTTTGATTGCGGTATTCTGCGCAAATCATCGTTTTAAATCTGGTGAGAAGGTTAGACCTTACACATTATATATGTGTGTTCCTTGGGCTATTGCGATTGTTTTATTGTTTACTGATTTAAAACTAAATGTCACAATGACAGTTATAGTTGGTTTAATCATTTATTTCATCTTTGAAGCTTTATATACTTTCTTAGATATGCCTTATAATACAATGGCTTCTTTAGCTACTAAAGAAGATGAAGGCAGAAAATCAATTAATGGTTTTAGATCGCTTGGTGCTTGTTTAGGTACAGGTATTGGTTCAGTTGCGATTCTTCCTTTAGTTAAATTATTTGGTGGTTTAAATGATCATTTGATTATTAACTATACTGATGCGCCTGCATTATTTAAGACAGCTATTGTTATGGGCCTTATTTGTATAACTGGTGCATTAACTCATTACTTTACTTCTAAAGAAAGAGTTAAACCTGAAAATGAAGAAGAAAATAATGTTTCAGTTATTTCTGGTTATAAGATGTTATTTAAATGTAAATCTTGGGTTTACAACATGATACTTATCGTGTTGTATGGAATTACAAATACAATAGTTATGCAGAACATCAACTATTATGCTGCATATGTAATTGGTGATAGCTCTGCCGCTACTCCTATACTTGCCGTATACTTGGTTGTTGCTGTGGTTATTTCTTTAGTTGGTCCGGCAATTGATAGAAAAGTTGGTAGAAAGAGAGCTTTATTACTTGCGGCTGTCGTATCTATCATTGGTAAGATTCCATTTATCATTAAACCTGATTTCTTACCATTCATATATGTAAATGCTTTATCTATTGGTTTTGGTATGACAATGACTTATATCATTTTCAATACAAATAGAAATAATATAACAGATATCTTAGAAGTACAAAACGGTAGAAGAATTGATACTTTAGTATCAGGTTGTGACAATATGATAGCTAAGTTATCTGAGTCTCTAGCAATCGAAATCATGTCTATCGCTTTATCTTTTGCGGGTTATAATGAAGCATTAGGTGTTGCTCAAACTTCCGCAACTCTTACAACAATCGAGATTATGTTAGGTTTAGCTCCTGCATTACTTTTCGCAGGTATAGCTATTATTTCAAGAAATTTAGATACTAAAAAAGAATTAGTAGAATCTATGGAAAGAAGAGACAATGCTTAAGATTGCGATTCCTGGAGAATTAGATAAAGTTAAAAACTATATTAACGCAATAGAAAAATTAGGTGCTAGTTATGAACTAGTTTTTGAAGATGTCGATCCTAATTCATTTAGTGGTTTATTATTACCTGGTGGTGCTGATGTCGATCCTAAATACTATCATGAAGACAATAAGGGTAGTGTAGGCATTGATACTAGTTTAGATGAAAGGCAATTTAAAGTCTTAGATAAATTTGTCAAAGCAAATAAACCTATACTAGGTATTTGTAGAGGTCATCAATTAATCAATATTTATTTTGGTGGTAATTTAATACAAGATTTAGTTAATAGCAAAGAACATACACAAGTTGAATATCATGTCGATAACGTCAATGATATTGAAGCAATAGATGATTCAATCTTAGCTAATTTATATGGCAAGAACTTCAAGTCTAATAGTTCTCATCATCAAGCTGTTGATAGACCTGGAAAAGGTTTAAGAGTTACAGCATATTGCAAAGATGTTGTAGAAGCTATGGAACATGAGACTTTACCAATCTTTACTGTTCAATTTCATCCTGAAAGGATGTGCTTTGATTTCTACAAAGAAGAAATCGTTGATGGAAGCAAGATATTAAAATATTTTTTGGATAGATGTCATGAAATATGATGTTGTAGTAGTAGCAGCAGGAAAAGGTATAAGAGCAGGCTTGGGTTACAACAAAGCATTTTTTGTGATGGAAAATAATAAGACAGTCTTAGAAAATGCTTGTAAGTTATTTATTGAAGATGAAGATTGTCAAAAGATTGTTGTTGTAACTAGTGAAGAATATATCTCTAAAGTATTTGATAATGACAAGGTTATTGTTACAGAAGGTGGTGCTTTAAGAAAAGATTCTGTCTATAACGGTCTAAAGAAAGTTGATAGTGAGTATGTTTTAATACATGATGCTGCAAGACCTAACTTAAATATCAATGCATTAAATAAATTAAAAGAAGTATTAGCTCATAAGGGTAATGCCATCTTAGCTCATCAAGCTATTGATACTGTTAAGGTTGTCGAAGATGGCAAGATAAAAGAAACATTAGATAGAAAGAATATCTATCTAGCAGAAACACCTCAAGGTTTTAAAACATCATTAATTAAATATTGTTATGAACATTGTGATGATGTAGAATTCACTGATGATGCATCATTATTAGAATCATTGGGATATGATGTCTATATCGTTAATGATGAATATGATAATAAAAAATATACTAATAGAGAAGACTTTGAATGATTAAAGAAGTTATTGTAGTAGAAGGTACTAATGACACAAAAAGACTTAAGTCTTTTTTTGATTGTGAAACAATTGAAACTCACGGTTTGGGTTTAAAGAAAGAAACAATTGAATTGATTAGACAAGTAAATGATATAAGGGGCGTCATTCTTTTCTTTGATCCAGATACGCCAGGAGAAAAGATTAGAGCAAGAATAAACAAAGAAATACCAGGTTTAAAGAATGCCTTTGTTTTAAAGCAAGACGCAAGAACGACAAAAAAAGTCGGAGTTGAACACGCCGACAAAGAAGTACTATCAGAGGCCTTAAATAATCTAATTACTTATTCAGATGGTAAAGAATCAATCACTATGCAAGAACTATATGAACTAGGTTTATGTGGTAGTGATGATTCTAATAAGAAAAGAGAAGAATTAGCTAAACACTATCATTTAGGTATGTGTAATGGCAAAACTTTATTAAAAAGATTAAATATGTTGGGTGTTAATAGCATAGAATTACAAAATTTATTCAAAACACCGAATTAATTTTATTCAAAACACCGAAAGAAAAGTATTCAAAACACCGAAAATGAACAGAAAACATATGGAGATTGTTATTTGATTATTGCATTCCTATACAAAAATATCTGAATGAGTTCCAGTTCTAAATAGAAATAGCAGTAATTCGTCATTATCAATTCTATACACTAGTAACCAATCTGGTTTTATGTGGCATTCTCTAAAACCTTTGTATTTTCCTAGAAGATTATGATCATGATAACTTGCTGGAAGTATATCGCTATTTGCAATCTTGTTAACAACCCCTTTAAAATCATTTAGATTGTAACCGCGTTTCTTTGCTGTTTTTATATCTTTTTTAATTGCATTTGATAAAACTATTTTGTACATAATAATGCCTCGTCAAGGGCATCATCAATAGTGTCATATCTTTTATATGCTTCTTTATCCGCTTTCATTTGTTCGTATTCATTTAAAGCAGAAATTGTTTCAATATTAGGCCTATGCATTGTGATTTCAAAAGGAATCTTTTGTTCACGAACAGCTTGTTTAATGAAGATAGTTACTGCTGTTGTTAAGTCCATTCCCAAACTAGAGAATAGTAATTGTCCTTGCTTCTTTAGTTCTGGATCTAAATTGATATTTGTACTTACTTTTGCCATAATTAACACCTCTTTGCATATTAAATTATAGTTATTTATGTGCACATTATCAACATAATACATATTTAATAAGCACATACACTAGATGTTCCTTGTTACCTTTCTATATAATTATTCTTTAAAAAAGACAAAATTCTTAATTTTTTTATTTCGATTTGTTATACATAATTCATTTGAAACATATATTGATGACAAATACAGATAGTCTGTCAACAAAATGTTGACAAAATATAAATTCTATTTATATTATTAATACATGAGAAATGATGCAAAGATAATAATCGATAATATCAAATCTTTTTTGAGAATAAATAAAAAGAATCAATCTCAGTTGGCAGATTATTTAGGTATGCCAAGACAGTCTGTGAGCAGAATATTAAACAATCAAAGGGATATAACGGCTCAAGAACTTGCTAAGATTGCTGAATTTCTTAATGTTAAGGTAAATTCATTATATGAATCAAAAACAATTAAATTGGATAAGATACAAGTTCTATATCACGGTTCAAGCGAAATGAAATTTACTCCTGAATTCGGTTTAGGTGATGATAGGCATGATTATGGGAAAGGGTTCTATTTAAGTCTAGATCCTGAATTAGCTAAAGAATGGGCTGTATGTTACAGCGAAGAAAATGGATATCTACATAAATATGAATTAAATACTGATGGTTTATCAATACTTTATCTTAATGAGAAATATGACGTATTAAGTTGGTTGGCGGTACTTGCATTTTATAGAGAAGCTGATAGTAGTAAGAGATATAAAATCAACGCGGAAAAACTAATAAATAAATATCTGCCTAAGGAACTTAATAAATATGATGTAATAGTAGGATATAGAGCAGACGATTCATATTTTTCATTTGCCAAAAACGCTATCAAAAACAATATTGATATTTCATTATTAGAAAAAATAATGAGAACAGGAAACCCTGACTATCAAGTATTTATCCAGAGTGAAAATGCTTTTAAGCAATTAAAAGAAATAAAAAATGAAGAAGGATATTTTGAAGAAGTTGATTTTGACGAATACTTCATTAAATATGAAGAAAGAGACCATCAAGCTAGAGAAGATGTTTCTAAATTGATGGATTCAGATGAGAATACACTAGAAGACACAATTGAGAAATATTTAGACTAATATGGGTGCGTACAAAAGATTATATTTAGATGATGCGAATGATTTGATGAGACTTTTGTTCGAAGAAGTTGCTAAGGATAAAACAAATGATTTTTCTTATTTTGTGGATGGTTTCATGAATTGCAAATACCGCAGAATGTTAGATAAGGGTTATTCTAGAATCATTAATATGACATATGATGAGTTATTATCTTATTTACATAGAGATTGTAATGAGATATTCAAGGAAGGTAGTTTTTCTATTGATTCATTACAAGCTGGTTGGATAGGTAGAATGTATAATAACTTACAGTTTGAAACAAAAATATCATCAGTCGATATATACAAAAAATTACCATTAGATAAAATGATGAAATTGTTTGTTCCGCTACATACAACATCAGAAGAAGTTGCTTTAGAAAAAATAATGCAAAATAACCTTCATTAGTCTTGTAATAGGTGTAAACTATTACTGTGGCAGTTAAGACTAAGGATATATTAGAGG
>JAGHUL010000031.1 GCA_018064825.1 Candidatus Colivicinus equi | reverse complement strand
CACGATAATAAGTCCAAGACTAGATACTGGCTTGTTGCTGACAATTACCAGATTAGGAGTTTCACCCAACTATGTTGTATGCACCGAACTGGCGCTCCCTCTTTTTAATTATAACAAAGCATAAAAAAAATATAGAAGTAAGAGCTTCTATATTTTTTTAGATTATTACTATTTAACAAGTTCCTTAAGAGCTTTAGCAGCCTTGAATGCAGGAACCTTAGTAGCAGCGATCTTAATCTTTTCACCAGTAGCAGGATTTACACCAGTTCTAGCTTTTCTCTTCTTAGTTTCGAATTTGCCAAATCCAGATAAATCAACGATACCACCTTTAGATAAAGTTTTTTCAACTTCAGCAAAGCATGCGTCAACAGCATCCTTAGCAGCTTTCTTAGTGCAACCAGTTGTATTAGCAACTACTTCTACTAATTCTTTCTTAGTGATTTTCTTTGTCATTTAAGTAATTCTCCCTTCTAGTAGTATTATAGTCTTTTAAACATCCAATTTCAACAAAAAGCCCCTTAAATAAAGGGCTTTTTGAATATTCGTGAATTAACTTGACAATCTTATTTTTTTGATATAAGAGCAAGTTTTTCAATAATTTCGTTTAATTGTTGAACGCTCAACCTTTTAATACCACAGGCACATTTGTGTCCACCACCATCATATTGTCTAGCAGTTGTATCGATACGATATTTTGGTTTTGATCTTAACGAAGCATCATAACATTTGTTTTTGGAATCGTAAACAAATAATGTCCAAACATTTAATTCAGCTATCGTGCCTATTGCATCGATATGTGATTTTACTTGATCACTCGTTAAACCGTATTTATCTAAATCTTTTTGTTTGATAATTACATAACCAAATTTATCTTTAATTTGTAGTTTTGTTCTAATGTCGGTCTCAATATCAAAGAATTTAAGATCTTTATCAAAGCATCGAATAGATAATTCAGCAGGTATTAACTCACCTTTTTGAGCAATTTGAGAAGCATAAAATAAAGTAGTTGGTGTAGTTGAACTAGTACGGAAGTTTAATGTATCAGTCAAAATACCACAATATAAGTATTCACATACTTTTTTAGATATCGTGCAATCTTTAAATTCTTTAGAAATAAATAAAGAATATAATACTTCTGCACATGCACCAGCATGATTATTCACAAAACAGAAATCACCATAAGGTTTCTCAACGGGATGATGATCTATTTTTAAAATATATTTTGAATTAACAAATCTTTGGTCATCAATACGTTGAGGAGTAGAAGAATCTAAACAGATAGCTAAGCTATTTTTAATAAATTTATCAGAAACCTTATCAATCTTATTGATTAAATCGTATTTCTCAAAACCAGCTACTTTAATCTTCTTATCTTTAAAATTATCTTTTAAAAACAAATATAAAGCGTATGCTGAAAACATTGCGTCACCATCAGGACGTACATGCCTATATATAACGATTTGATCAAAATTATCTATTACTTCTCTAACGTTTTTAAACATCTTATAAACCTAAAATTTCAACAGTATCTCTTACAATAGCTAACTCTTCATTTGTTGGAATAACAAATACTCTAACTTTTGAATCAGGAGTTGATAACTCTTTTTGGCTATGGCACTTGCTATTTAATTCATAATCAACTTTTAATCCTAGAGGTTCTTCAAGTCTCTTACAAATCATTTCACGAACTAATGTAGCGTGTTCTCCTAGTCCAGCTGTAAAAGTAATAGCATCAACATGACCTAATTGCATTACATAACCACCAAGGATATTGATAACTCTATTTGCATAAAGATCAAAAGTAAGTTTACATCTTTCGTTTCCTTCTTTTAAGCCATTTTCAACATCTCTAGCATCAGAAGAAACACCAGAAACACCAACCATACCTGACTTCTTGTTTAGATACGTTTCCATTTCTTCAGGAGTACAGTTTAGTTTCTTTTCCATGAAATAAACAACAGTTGGATCGATATCACCACATCTAGTGCCCATCATAATACCACCTAATGGAGATAAACCCATTGATGTATTGATACACTTACCACCTTTAACAGCGGTAATTGAAGCACCAGAGCCTAAATGACAAGTAATGACGTTAACATCTTTTACATCTTTGCCTAGCATCTTTGCAGTTTCTTGAGCAACATACTTATGTGATGTACCATGAGCACCATATTTTCTAACTTTATAGTTTTCATACCACTCATAAGGAACTGGATATAAATATGAATCAGGTTCCATTGTTTGATGGAAAGCTGTATCAAATACAAAGACATGTTCGATATTTGGTAAAGCATTCTTAAAAGCTTCATAGCAAGTTAAATGTGCAGCATTATGTAATGGAGCAAGCTCAATTAACTCTCTAACTTTATTGACAACATCTTCATCAACTTTTACAGAGTGTGAGAAATAAGGACCACCTTGGACAATTCTATGTCCAGCACCTTGAATTTCACTTAAATCTTCAACGATATGATAATCAACTAAAGCATTTAATAATAAATCAACTGCAGCTTGATGATTAGGAACAGGAACTTCTTTAGAAATCTTTTCGCCATTAACATTGATTCCAAAAATACCCATTTCTAGACCAATTCTTTCGATATTACCGCTTGTTAATACCTTTTCAGCAGGCATATCAAATAATTGGAATTTTAAAGAAGAACTACCAGAATTTACAGCAATAATTTTAGACATACAATATCCCCCTATTTAATTTTCTGTATTTTTTTAATGTATTTATTTAATAAGGCATTATTTTCATTTGCCATACTAACTAAAATATTATCTAATTTTGAATCATTTTCAATAAGTTTTAACTTATTTTCATAATTATTTAATTGATTCATAGTCCTTTTTATCAAATCTTGAACAGCACTTTTACTGATATTATAATTCTCTGATATCTCATTCATTGATAAATCTTCATTTAAATAATCATTCAATATCTCAATTTGATGATCTGTCAAAAGATCACCATAATAATCAAACAATTTTATATTGTATTCTCTATTATTTTGCATGTCTTAGTTCACCAATAACAGAATCAATATATGTATCTAAATCAAAATCTTGAATATCATCTAAGCCTTCACCTACTGTAATATATCTTACTGGGACTCCAGTCATATTCTTAATAGCTATGATAATGCCGCCTTTAGATGTACCATCCATTTTAGTTAAAATTACACCATTCAAATTAGTTATTTCATTAAATAACATAGCTTGAGATAAACCATTTTGACCAGTATTAGCATCTAATACTAACCAAGTATTATGAGGAGCACCTTCAATCTGTTTAGAAACGACTCTAGACATCTTTTCAAGTTCTGCCATTAAATTGATCTTATTTTGTAATCTACCAGCAGTATCGCATATAAGAATATCAATATTATTATCAGAAGCATATTTACATCCATCAACTAATACTGAAGATGGATCTTGATTTGTTTTACCAGCAATACATGGGATGTTTAGTTCATCAGCCCACTTTTGTAATTGTTCAACCGCACCTGCTCTAAATGTATCTGCTGCAACAAAAGCAACGCTCTTTCCTTCATCTAAATATTTTTTAGCTAATTTAGAACAAGTAGTAGTTTTGCCTGAACCATTAACACCAACCATTAATATTACCGTTGGACCATTCTCGTTATATTTAATATCATAATCAGGCTTTTCATTATAAACTTCTTTAAAAGTTTTGCCTAAAAAGTTCATAATATCTTTACTTAATAAGTAATAGTAATTTTGACATGTATTGAAAAATCTATCACAAATAACTTGAGAAGTTTTGTAACCAATATCCGCTTCAAGTAACGTTACCATTAACTGTTCCATGAAGTCTTCTTTATTTTGTGATTTATTCTCAGTTACAAACTTTAATTTCTTGCCTAAAGCATCATTGGTTTTCGCAAAACCATTTAAATACTTACCTTTATCAACTTTTTTATCACTAGAAAAAAGTCCCATTAAGCTTGCACTCCACTTTCTTCTTTTTCAGCCATTTCAATAGCATCAACAAGTTTAACTTTAAGCATCTGAGAAACACCACGATTCTGCATTGTTACACCATATAAGACATTAGCTTGTGCCATTGTTCCAGGACGGTGAGTAATAATCAAGAATTGAGATTTATCAGTGAATTCCTTAACATACTTCGCAAATCTTTCAACATTAGCAACATCCAATGAAGATTCAATTTCATCGAATATTACTAAAGGAACAGGTTTAATCTTCAAGATGGTAAATAATACGCAAATAGCTATAAGAGCCTTTTCACCACCAGAAAATAATCTAATAGACTTAACAGCCTTGCCTGGAGGCTGAACATCGATATCGATACCTGTATTCAAAATATCATTTTCATCTTCTAAGACAAGTTTAGCTTTTCCGCCACCAAACAACTTAGCAAAAGTCTCTGGTAGTTCTTTATTGATTTGATCAAATGTTTCTTTGAATTGCGTCTTCATCAATTCATCCATTTCATCAATCGCAGCTAAAATCTTATCTCTAGATGCGATTAAATCATCATAGTTCTTCTTTAAGAATTCATATCTTTCATTAACTTCAGTGAATTCTTCTGGCGCAGCCATATTTACATTACCTAAATTTTGAATTTCCATTCTTAATGTATTAACTTCATCTTTAGCTGTTTCATCAATTTCAACATTATTGTTTTCAAGAGCATATTCAAAAGTCATAGAATACTCAGAAGCAAGTCTAGCTAAATTGTTTTCAAGTTTAGTATCTAGGATAGCTCTATTAGTATTAACTTCACCTATAGCCTTTTTAGCTTCATCTAATTGTCTTCTAACTTGACGAATTTGTTGATCTTTACGATCAATTTCAGCAGATAATTTCATACGTTCATCACGTTTTAATTTAAGTGTAGTTGATAATGAATCTTTTAAAGAATAACCATTAGATAGTTGAGCAACAACGCTATCTTGGATAGATTCTTCGACGTTGTTAGGTGTAATCATTTCATAATCAGCTTGTAATTTTTCGAATTTTGCACGTTTAGCATCTACTAAAGATTCAATTTGAGCAGCAGAAATACGTCTTTCAGTAATTTGTGATTCAAGACTTTCTTTCTTAGCAACTAATGAATCATAGTTTTTAATTGCAAGTTCTTTTTCAGCTCGATAAGAAACGATTTCACTTTGTATACGATTATATTCACTTTGAGCAGTGATAATAGAAACTTCGTTCTTAACTTTACCACCAGTCATAGATCCACCCTTATGAACAATTTCACCATCAAGAGTGACAATTTTATAATTATATTTTAATAGCGAAGCTAAATTATTAGCGTTTTCTAGATTATCGCAAACTAATACATTACATAATAAAGCTTCTTTGATAGCATCAAATTCAGCATTAGAAGTAGTGAAGTCATCACCTACACCTAAGAAACCTTTTGTATTTTCACAAATAATATTATCTTCATATTTAACTGGATGAGGTCTTAAAACAGTCAACGGTAAGAAAGTAGCACGTCCAGTCTTATTCTTCTTTAAGAAATTAATAGCTTTTCTAGCAGCTTCTTCATCTTTAGTTGCGATATGATAAATAGAACCTGATAATGCGGCAGCTATGGCATCTTCATATCCTTCATCTGGATGAATCTCTTGTCCAATAACGCCCATTACGCCATATAATGATGACTTATTAGCCATAATTACCTTTACACCAGCTTGCGCTTGATTAGAGAATGGATCTGCTAATAAGTTCTTTAATAGTTCTAGCCTATTTTCCATCCTGTTAAGAACATTAGTAGTTTCCTCTTTCTTTAATGAAGCATCAGCTAAGTTGATAGCAACTTCATCTAGATTTTTATTTAATAATTCTAAATCAGTTTTAACTTGATTTAGTCTATTTAAACGATCCTCATATTCGAATTTAGATTCCTTTAATTGGTTCTCCATTTCATGAATCTTTTCTTCACTAGAGCCCATTTCAATAGCATATTTACGTTTTTCATCAATTTCAGTTTTACGTTTTTCTAAAATAGAAATCTCATTAATAGTATTTACCAATTTCTCAGATATGCTATTAATCTCTTTATCATATTCTCTAAGTCTATTTTTAGATTCGAAAACACTATTTTCATGAACTTGAATAGTAGTTTCATGCATTGCGATATTTGTATCCAAATCAAATTTAGATTTTTCTAATTCTTGTTTAGAACTATTTAACTGTTGGATATCATTTACTAATACTGCAACTTCAATTTGTTCAAGTCTTTGTTTCTTCTCACGATAAATTTCAGCTTTCTTAGCTTGTCTTTTTAATGGAGATACTTGTCTTTCAAGTTCAGATAAAATATCAAAAGTACGATCTAAATTCTCTTTAGTACGTTCTAGTTTATTTAATGATTCAATTTTACGTTTCTTATACTTTAATACACCAGCAGCTTCTTCAAAGATTTCACGACGATCATAAGGTTTAGCTTCAGCAAATGAGTT
>JAGHUL010000096.1 GCA_018064825.1 Candidatus Colivicinus equi | reverse complement strand
AGTATGTAGTTAATAGTAAAGAAATAACACTAAATAAATATGACTCAAAAACAGATACAAAAATTGGATTAGAAGGCGCGGAATTTACTCTATCGAAAAATTCAGCAAATGATAGCTCTACATATAAAACTGATGAAAATGGAGAAATCAAAATTGCATTTGCCGAAGAAGGAACTTATACATTAGTTGAGACAAAAGCTCCAGAGGGATATAAGTTAGACGAGAATCCTATAGAATATACTTTTAGTGTTGCTAAAACTCAAAAATCAGTAACATTTGATAAAGAAAAAGATAAATGGATAATAACATATGATATTTCTGCAGAATGTAATCCGTCAACGGATTTTAGTGAAGGTGTTTTAACTGTAAAAAATGAACCTGAGACAACATCTATTACTGTTGAAAAAGATTGGGAAGATGGCAATAACCAAGATGGTATTAGACCTGCATCAATAAAAGTGAAATTGTTAGCAAATGGAGAAGAATTTGGAAAAGAAATAGAAATAGAACCAAACGAGAAAGGGGGTTGGATTTATACATTAACAGATCTCCCTTCATATGTAGATGGCAAAAAAACAGTTTATGCAATAGAAGAAATAAGTGTCGATGGTTATGTTACTGATTATGACAAAGATAATCAATTTAAAATCACTAATATCCATACTCCTGAAACTACTAATTTAACTGTAACTAAGGTTTGGGATGATAGTGATAATAAGGAAGGATTTAGGCCTGCTTCTATAAAGGTTCAACTTTACGCTGATAATGAAATAACAAAAGAACCAGTTACTTTAAATAGAGCTAATAAATGGACTTATACCTTTGAGAAATTACCTATACATAACGAATCTGAAAAAATAGTTTATACAGTCAAAGAACTAAATGAAGATGGTAGTACGCCAATTGAACAAGGCGGCAAATACGGTAATTACTATACTGTTTCTTATAAAGACACAACTATTACGAATACTCATGAAACTTCGACTAAATCCGCAACAGTAAAAGTAGAATGGAAAGACGACAATGACCAAGATGGTTTACGTCCTACAGAAGTAACTGTTAAGTTATATAAGACTGTTGGCGATTCAAGCGAAGCCTTTATTGGTGAACCAATAAAAGTGTTAAGCACAGATAATTGGACAAAGACAATTGAAAATTTACCTGCATACGAAGATGGCAAAGAAGTTACTTATACATTCGTAGAGTTAAGCAATGGGGTTGAATTAGATCCTGAAAATACTAAGAAGTTAGATGATAGTTATGATTTAGAATCATATAATAACGAAAATAAGGATAATACAATCATCACTAATATCCATACTCCTGAAACTACTAATTTAACTGTAACTAAGGTTTGGGATGATTCCTCTAACCAAGATGGACTAAGACCTGATTCTATTCAAATTATTTTGTATAAGAAAGTATTAGATTCTAATCCTACTATTGTTGCAGATTCTGTTGTTACTCTAAGCGATGATAATAATTGGTCTCATGTTTATACAGAACTTCCTGTGTATGAAGATGGTAATTTGATTACTTATTCCGCTACTGAAACCCTTGTACCAAATTATGATGTTTCTTATTCAACTGATGAAGATGGTTCTTATTTAATTACTAATACACATGTTCCATCTACTATTGATATTCCTGTAACTAAGTATTGGAATGATAAAGAAGACCAAGATGGTATACGTCCTGAAACAATTGTTATCAATTTGTTTGCTGATGGCACTAAAGTAGATAGCGTTACTGTAAAGGCTAATGATGAAGGCAAATGGGAGCATACATTTACTAATCTTCCTTTAAATAAAGAAGGCAAGCCTATATCATATGCTCTTACTGAAGATGCAATAGATGGATATAATCAAGCTATTTCTGGAAATTCATCTAGCGGATTTACAATCACTAATACTCACAAACCAGAAACAGTTTTATTATCTGTTAAGAAAGTTTGGGATGATAACGATAATCAAGATGGTATACGTCCTGAATCAATTAGAGTTCAATTACTTGCTGAAGGAGAAGCTGTAGAAGGCAAGATATTAGAATTGAATGCTTCTAATAATTGGCAAGGTACTT
>JAGHUL010000008.1 GCA_018064825.1 Candidatus Colivicinus equi | reverse complement strand
TTTTCAACATCATAAAATTCCATATATGTTTTAAAAGCATGAAGATCATTGTTGTAGAACTCATTATTGAATTGATCTTCACCGTGTAACATATGAATCTTGCCCTTCTTTGAGTTGATATTATAAGAAGTGTTAGAAATATGTTCAACCAAAGAACGAGGTCTATTTTTGATATGAACTTTAATTCTGTCAATACCAGAATTAGTAAAGTTTGACATCATAAAATCGACAACACGATATCTACCTAAAATACTAGTTGCAGAAATAGGACGATAATCACCAAGTCCAGCAACATCTACATAAGATGGTTCAAAATTAAGAACGCCTAAATATTTACTCATGTGTGCCACCTACCTTTGCTAAATAAGCTTTAGATACAAGTAAGATTTCTTTAGAATTCTTCTTGCCTAACTTCATACCATCAGGAATCTTAACATCATCAGCAACCAAGCATCTATTTAATACGACATTTTGGCCGACTACAACATTATTCATAATAACTGAATCAATTACTTTTGCGCCCTCACCAATTTTAGCGCCAGTGAATACTACAGAATGAGTCACTTCGCCATTGATTACAGAACCTTGAGTGATTAATGCGTTATTAATTTTAGCTTTATTGCCAATACATTGAGGAGTAGTGTTTGTATCCTCAGAATAAATCTTCCAATCAGGATCAAATAAATCTAATTTATTATCTTCATTCAATAAATCCATATTTGATTCCCACAAAGAATCAATTGTTCCAACATCTTTCCAATAACCTTTAAATCTATACGCTTGTAGTTTTAGGCCGTCTTTAATGTATGCTGGAATAATGTTCTTTCCAAAGTCATGAGCTGAATTATGATCTTTAGCATCTTCCTTCAAATATTTTCTGAATGTCTTATATGTGAAGATATAAACACCCATACTTGCAAGATTTGATTTTGGATGAGCTGGTTTTTCTTCAAATTCAACAATTCTGTCTGTCTTATCAACATTCATAATTCCCATACGAGTGGCTTCTTTCATAGTAACCTCTTGTACAGCAATAGTTATTTCGGCTTTTGACTCAATATGTTTTTGAAGCATCTTTTCATAATTCATCTTATATATATGATCACCAGATAATATCAAAACATACTCAGCATCTTCTTGATCTAAGAAATCAATATTTTGATAAATAGCATCGGCAGTGCCACGATACCATCCTAATCCCGTTTCATCTTTTTCACGAGGTGATAATACATAAACGCCACCGCCTTTTGAATCAAGACCCCAGAACTCTGAGTGAGCACTATATGAACTCAATAATATTGATTCGTATTGAACCAAAATGCCTACTGTACTAATATGCGAATTAGCACAGTTAGATAGAGGGAAATCGATGATACGATATTTTCCTCCAAAATGGACAGCAGGTTTTGCAACTTTCTTTGTCAAATCAAAAAGTCTAGAACCTCTACCTCCAGCTAAAATCATAGCTACCATATTATTCTTTTTCATGAGCTTTACCTCTTTACTTACACTTAAATTATACTCTTTCGCATATTGCTAAACAATGAGCTGGTATTTTAATAGAATTAGTGCAATAATCGCATCTTCCATTGCTATCGAATACCACTTTGAATTGTTCGTTTTCATGATAATCATAT
>JAGHUL010000060.1 GCA_018064825.1 Candidatus Colivicinus equi | reverse complement strand
AAAGTAAGCATTCTAACACCGCGTTTATAGAAGTGAAGCAAGTTTTCTATCTTTCCTTCTAGTACTCCACCTTCTTCAATCGTAAGCATACTTGAGATGATGTTATCTTTGATATTCTTTTCAATATCAGAATAGGTATATATTGGTTTGATGATGGTAGGGTATTTATTAATTTCATTTTGATAACGATCTATCATCTTATTACAATATTCGTATGGTTTATTATCTACTTGTTTGCTTGTTAAGTTCACAAAGCATGCAAAGCATTGTAATAAATAATCAGCTTGTTTAAGCTTGTTTATATTAATCATTGAATCAGAATCTAATAGAGAATTATTATTTTCCATTAAGATCGAGATTGTATCTGAATGCATATCAATGAATTTCATACACTTATTATATAATTAATGTGTATGGTTAGAAATTATAAAGTAATTACATTATGTGGTTCTACTAGATTTAAAAATGAATTTTATGAAGTTCAAAAAAGATTGACATTAGAAGGAAACATTGTGATTTCAGTAGGCTTATTTGGTCATAGTGGTGATAACGAAGTTTGGACTGAAGGTACTAAAGAGATGTTAGATGACATGCATAAAGCAAAGATTGATATGGCTGATGAAATATTTGTGATTAATGTGGATGATTATATTGGCACAAGTACTAAATCAGAAATAGAATATGCGAAAGCACATAATAAAAAGATTAATTATTTAGTTGAACACAAGGAGGACAAATAATGAAATATGAAGTATTTGGTGGTTCATTTCCTGCTGCCACAGTTACATTAAATGCGGGTGAAAAAGTATTTACACAATCAGGTGCTATGGCTTGGGCAGATCCTACTATTGAGATGTCTACAAATGCTGAAGGAGGTTTCTTTAAATCATTAGGTAGATCTTTTTCAGGTACATCTTTGATGTTTGTGACTCATAGTGCTACAAAAGATGATTCTAAGATTACTTTCTCTAGTGCATTCCCTGGTTCTATCAAGGAATTCAAGGTTGACGCTAATCATGAATACATCGCTCAAAAACAAGCTTTCTTAGTAGCTGATCCTGGCATCAAGGTTGATGCGATTGTGAATAAGAAATTCTTAGCTGGTTTATTTGGTGGCGAAGGTTTTATTCTACAAAAGTTTTCTGGTGAAGGCAGTGTGCTTACTGAGATTGATGGTTCTATTTGTGAGATTGAGTTAAAAGAAGGTGAATCATTAAGAGTTGATACTGGGCATGTTGCGATTTTTGAATCTAGTGTTGCTTATAATATTGAATCGGTTAAGGGAATTAAGAACGTTTTATTTGGTGGTGAAGGTTTATTCCTTACAACTTTAACTGGTCCTGGTAAGGTTTGGTTACAGACTCTTACTTTAGAAGATATGGCTAATAAGTTAGCTCCTTATCTTCCTATTCGAACAACAAGTACTAGTTCAAGTGATTAGTTAATATTCATTCAAAAGGGACTCTGGTCCTTTTTGTTTGATATTAATGGTTAATAATCAGGTGAGGTTATATAATAGTATTGGTCATGAAAGAAAAATACGCAAAATGTGGTCTTAAT
Organism: Candidatus Colivicinus equi; assembly: GCA_018064825.1. GTDB lineage: Bacteria > Bacillota_I > Bacilli_A > Erysipelotrichales > Erysipelotrichaceae > Colivicinus > Colivicinus equi. The sequence continues at coordinate 4,532 of JAGHUL010000060.1, read as the reverse complement.
TATGATTTGATAATTAAGAAATATCCTAATATTTACGAGTATGAAGAAATTGTAAATGCTTATCTAGATGATGAGTTTTTTAGGGATCTTGAAGGAATGTTAAAGGACGAAGATTATGCATTAGCTAAAGATGCAACTAAGGGTTTATATATCTTAGCTAGTGAGTTATTGCTTTTCCCTTTATACGAGTCTTTATTAGAGTTATATGAAGATTTAGAATATGAGACTTATGATGATTGTCTAGCTCATTATGAAGTTGTGAAAGAAAAACATCAATTGATAAGAGGTCTTTTCAATGTATGAGGCAATAGTAGTTGGTGCAGGACATGCGGGTGTTGAGGCAGCCTTAGCTTTAGCTCATGCAGGCAAGAAGACACTTTTAGTAACCATTAATTTAAAACATGTTGCTAAGATGCCATGTAATCCTTCAGTTGGTGGTCCTGCCAAAGGAATCGTCGTAAGAGAGATCGATGCTTTGGGTGGTGTTATGCCTAAAGTAGCTGATAAGACAGCTTTACAATTTAAGATGCTTAATACGACTAAAGGACCAGGTGTTTGGAGCATGAGAGTTCAATCAGATAAACTTGAATACTCTAAGATGATGCTAGATATATGTCAACATACTGAGAATCTAACTTTAATTGAAGATATCGTTGAAGAAGTAATTTGTGATGATAAATGTTTTAAGGCTGTTAAATTAAATAAATGTGGCTTAATTGAGGCTAAGGCTTGTATTTTGACTACTGGTACTTATATGGATTCAACGGTCATGATTTCTTCTGATACAAGAAAAGAAGGACCAGATGGTGATAAGACTACTAGTAATCTAAGTGAGTCATTAAGAAAACTAGGTATCAAGTTATTTAGATTAAAGACTGGTACGCCACAAAGAGTATTAACTAGTTCTATTGATTTTTCTAAGACCCAATATGAACCAGGTACTGATGAATTCTTACATTATAGCGAAGAGACTAAACCTGAAGATGTATTAGAATTTTCAAAACAAGTTCCTTGTTATCTAACGTATACAACAGAAGAAACATTAAAGATTATTAGAGAGAATTTAAATAAGTCATCAATGTATTCAGGTGTTGTAAAGGGTGTTGGTCCTAGATATTGTCCATCAATTGAAGATAAGGTTGTAAGATTCTCTGATAAGCCAAGACATCAATTATTCTTAGAACCTGAATCTTTATCGTTAAATACAACTTATGTTCAAGGCTTCTCTACTTCTATGCCTAGAGACGTCCAAGAGAAGATGGTTCATTCATTGATTGGCTTAGAACATGCGGAAATTATTAAATATGCATACGCTATCGAATATGATGCTGTAGATCCATTACAAGTTAAAGCAAATCTTGAATTAAAGGATATCAATAATCTATTTATTTCAGGACAGATACTAGGTACTTCAGGTTATGAAGAGGCAGCAGGTCTAGGTCTTATCGCTGGTATCAATGCTTATCGAAAACTAGAAGGTTTAGAACCTTTGATTCTAAAAAGAGATGAGTCTTATATTGGTGTCATGATTGATGATTTAGTTACTAAGGGTACTAATGAACCATATCGTCTATTAACTTCTAGAGCAGAATATCGTCTTTTATTAAGACACGATAATGCGGAACAAAGATTAATCAAGTATGGTTATGAAAATAAACTTATTAGTGAAGATAGATATAACAATTACCTTCAAAAACAAGAAGAAATTAAGGACATGATTGAATTCCTTAAGACAGCTAAAGTTAATAAAGATACAGGTGTCAATGACTATCTAGAATCATTAGGCTATGAAAAACAAGATATGTCTTATAATGCCTACGAACTATTAAAGCGTCCAAATGTAAAATTAAAAGACATCTTGGACCTAATGGCTGTAAAATATAATAAAGAACTAGTTAATATAGTTGAAATAGAAATAAAATACGAAGGGTACATAGAGAAAGCTAGAAGAGAAGCAAGCAGGATGGAAAAGATGGACAACATCAAACTTCCTCAAGATATCGACTATTCTAAAGTTGATAATCTAGCCCTAGAAGCACGAGCTAAACTTAATAAAGTTAAGCCTGCATCTTTAGGCCAAGCTTCAAGAATATCAGGTATCAATCCTAGTGATATTCAAGTCTTAGCTATTTATGTAAAACAGAAAAAATTATGATACTAAAAGATTACTTAAAAGATTGTGTAAAGACAAAAAAGATTCCTGGAATTGCGGTTGCTTATGTCACTAGTGACAGCAATTACTTTTTGAATGTTGGTTTTAAAGGCTATAAAAATTATTTAGGTGATAAATATCCTGTCAATGATAAGACTTTATATGACTTGGCTAGTTTAACTAAAGTTGTTTCTACAACAACCTTAATTCTTAAGTTAATTGAAGATGGCTATTTCGATTTAGATACACCTGTTCAAAAGATCATTCCTGAATTTAAATATTCAAACGTAACTATTAAACATTTATTAACTCATACTTCAGGTTTACCTGCTGACAATAAGGATTATAAGAAGTGTATCAATGCTTTACAGATGTGGGAGTTCACTTTGAATGAACCACAAATATATGAACCAGGTACTAAAGTAGAATATTCTGATTTTGGATATATCATTTTAGGAAAGGTTATCGAACATTATAAAGCTAGTATAGAAGAATATGCTAGAGAAGTAATATTTAAACCACTTGGTATGTTTGATACAATGTATAATCCTCATCTAAAGAATAGAATTGAAGATTGTGCTGCTAGTGAATTTACTGATGCAAGAGGTTTAATTAGAGGTATCGTTCATGATGGCAAAGCTTTTAAATTAAATGGTCTTAGTGGTAATGCGGGATTATTCTCTACAACTAAAGATTTAGTTAAATTCGCAAGAATGATATTAGATGAAGGTTATCCTGTCTTAAAGAAAGAAACAGTTGAGATGTTCAAGAAGTGTCAAACTCCTAATCTTAATTTAAGTAGAACTATTGGTTGGTTCTTCTCTGATAAGACTACTGCTGTAGCCGATGTATGTTCTGATTGTTCATTATGGCATACAGGATTTGCGGGTGGATCTATCTATATCGACTTTGTAAGAAACTGTGCAATTATTGTTTTAACTAATAGAGTACATCCTTCTAGAGATAACGATATAACAGAAATTAGAAAAACAATTCATGAGCTTATTTTGAATGGAAATATATAGGAGAGAGTTATGAAACAATATTTAGATTTATGTAGATGGGTTTTAGAAAATGGCGAAGTAAGAAAAGACCGTACTGGTACAGGAACTATTTCAAAGTTTGGTTACCAAATGCGTGTTAACCTTGAAGAAGGTTTCCCTTTGCTTACAACAAAGAAGGTATTCTATCGTGGTATTTTTGAAGAATTATTCTGGTTCTTGAAGGGTGAAACAAATATTCGTCCTTTAGCTTTAAAGAATGTTAAGATTTGGAATGATTGGCCTTACGCTAAGTATAAGAAATCTAGCGAATTTAAGGGTGAGACCATGGAAGAATTCATCCAAAAGATTTGTGATGATGAAGCTTTCGCAGATAAATGGGGAGACTTAGGTCCAGTCTATGGTAAACAATGGCGTAACTTTGGTGGTGTTGATCAGATTGAACAATTAATCACTAATCTAAAGAATGACCCATTCTCTAGAAGACATTTAGTTGTAGCATTTAATCCTGGTGAAGTAGATAAGATGGCTCTTCCTCCATGCCATGCATTCTTCCAATTCTATGTAAGTGCAGATGGTAAGAAATTATCTTGTCAACTATATCAAAGAAGTGCAGATTTATTCTTGGGCGTACCATTCAATATCGCTTCTTATTCATTATTACTTGCAATGGTTGCACAAGTTTGTGGTTATGAACCATATGAATTCGTTCACACATTTGGTGATGCACATATCTATCTAGATCATATCGAGCAAGTTAAGGAACAATTATCTAGAGAACCTAAACCATTACCTAAGTTATGGTTAAATCCTGAAATCAAATCAATCTATGATTTCACTATTGATGATGTTAAGGTTTTAGATTATGATCCATGGCCTGCAATTAAAGGAAAGGTATCTGTATAATGATTAGTTTCTCTGTTGCTTTTGATCCCAATCGTGGTATTGGCAAATTAGGTAAATTACCTTGGCATATTAAAGAAGAACTTGCAGTCTTCAAAAGAAATACACTAGGTAAAAATATATTGATGGGTCAAACTACATATGACCACATGCCTGGTAAATTAAAAGATCGTCACACTATTGTTGTAAGTATTGATCCTACATATAAAGTTGATGATGAAGATGCAGAAGTGATTTATGATTTACTTGCTTTCCTAAAAGAGCATCAAGATGATGAAACAGAATATATCATTTGTGGTGGTGCTTCAATATATAGACAAGCATATCCATATGCAAAGAAAGCTTATATCTCTTTCATCAAGAAGGAATATGAAGTTGATACATATTTCGATATCTTCAATATTGATGAATGGAACATCACTAAAGAAGTTGATCATGATGAATTTGTAGAAAGAGAATTAACAAGAAAATAATAT
>JAGHUL010000035.1 GCA_018064825.1 Candidatus Colivicinus equi | reverse complement strand
AGAAAATGATGTTATTTTAGAAAAAGGCTCTAAACTCAAATTAAACGTATTATCTTACATTTCTACTACTGCACCTTCAATGGCATATGGTATTTTAACATCAGGAAATATAATTATTAATGGCGCTAAATTAGATATAAATCTATATACTGATATAAATATTTATGATGAACATGATTACAATCAATATGGTTGTTTTGGTATATCAATAGCTAATAGAAATAATACAAAAGATATCACAATAACCGATTCAGATATAACAATCACATATGACAACAATATTGAAAAAACTGATGAACATCACATCTTAAATAGAACATATGGAATCGCAAATGCATATCCTCACATTGCGGATGATGGTATAAATTTATTATCAATAGAAAACTCAAATATAGATATTGATATAGAAGGAAAAATATCAGAAATATGTGGCCTAAGAAGTAAAGACTTCATTATAGCCAATAGTAATGTTGATATAAACATAGACTGTTCTACTGATGAAAAAGAATCAATAACAGGAATTAACGTTATTAGAAATGATAACCCAAAAGATGAACTACTATGGATCAAAGATTCAAATGTGAATATCAATATAAATAGCGATATCCAAAAAGATACAGCAGGAATCAATTGTGACTATCTAGAAATAGAACTAAAAGATGAGGGCTATGCTGTAAACATAGACACAAATGGTGGATATGCTTTATTATCATTAATCTCATATGGTGAAGAAGAAAGAACATACGATATAGATTATGAAGCTTCAAAAATAGCGCTAAAAGATAATAGCATTCTGCCAAATAAAGAAAAGATAAACATCTATTCATATGATGAATATATAGGCTCTAAATCATTTGAAGAACACCCATACTACTATTACGAAACACTATATAAGAATAAAGAAAAACCAGTATCTAAACTATTAGTTACTGGTCATACAAATAAACCTGAACCTACACCTGATCCAAAACCAACACCTAAACCAGTGCCATACGTAGCACCAAAGACAGGTATCAATTAATTAGATCTTTAATATCAATATATTCAATTAGAACATCTTCTTTATTAAGAAGACATATCGCATATTTATAATTATCTAATTCATATAAATGAAAATAATAGTTATTATTATTGATATTTTGTTTTACAGTTAATGAATCTAAATCAATACAAAAACTATCAAGTCTTTGTTTTAAACCTAAGCCAATATTCTTAATAAAACTTTCTTTTAATACCCAATACTTATAAAAAGTATCTAGTATATTATCTTGTTTTATAATCGTTTGATATTCATCAAAACAGAAATATCTTTTCGCAACATTTATATTTACATCTTTAATAAATTCAATATCACATCCTACTTCATCATCAGAAGTAGCACATATTACATATTCTTTACTATGAGACACATTAAAATAAATACTATTATTTTCTACATATGGTTTACCATATTCGTTATATATAATATTAGAATTATTAGTTATTTTCTTTACTAATAACTCACTTACTATATTTAAACATTTATCATTGTATACACCTAAAGAATCTACTTTATTTTTCCTTTCAGTAGATATTTTAGAGTAAGCTAATTTATATAATTCTTCATTATATAAATCTCTAATATTACAAATATATATTTTATTCATTAGTTATCATTACGATGATATCTAGTCTTCATATTCTCACTAGCCGTCTCTAATACAACATCTAATGTATATTTAGTCTTCTCTATCAACATCTTTACTATTTCTTCATTCGCATCTTTACATAATGAATAATCTTTATTCTTCATCATCTTCTTATCATATTCGTTTATAATACGATATGCTTCATTAAAGACTTGAGCTACATATCTTTCTGTATACATAGATGATTTCAAATATTGAGCATCAGTTAATGCTGCAATTATTCTAGAATTCCAATATAGATAATCAGTAGAAACAACTTTACTAGTCTTACTTAAATATGCAGGGAAACTATCGACACTCACATATTGTGGTACACATGCAGTAAAACCACTACCACCTAGTGACATCCATTCAATGCCTTTTAATTCATTAGGCATATATCCTCTAATTTGTAAGATACCCGAATCATCTGAATTAGGTACACCAATTATTCTATATCTACCTGCACCTATTCCTTTTCCATATGGATCATATTCTGTGCCTTGGTAATGAGATGACAATACATACTTAACATCTTCAATAGTAACCTTTCTTTCAGGTTTACACATAAATGGAATATTATCGCTAATTGGAGAATATGGAGGATTATTCAACCAATCATATTTAGTTGGATTAAAGTACTTAAGCATGAACCAAGAACGTGGTGTGTTATATATATGATCATGATCAGAATGGGAACCAAAGAATATACGAGGATTAATCTTCTTATCAATAGTAGTATCTAAATGATTATCTTTAATAAACTTCTTTAGATCTTTTGAACAGATATTATTAACTTGTTTACCATAAGCATCATCAATATCAAAAGAATCTAAATTAAAGTAATTAGAAATCATGCATACACTATCATCAGGAACTCTAATAGCTATAAAATGATGACCACCAATAGTCTCTAACCACCAAATCTCTTTTTCATCCGCAAAAGCAATACCATTACTTTCGTATGTGCCATACTTTTCTAATAATTCACCAGTTCTAATAACACCTTGTCTAGCGTTAGAGATATAAGGTAAAACTAAAGTAACTAAATCTTCTTCACCAATGCCACCAACAGTTTCTTTCTTACCGTTTTTAGTATATACAACAAGTGGATCAGCACCTTTTACTAATGGATTAGAAGTAATTGTTTCGGTTGCAGTCATTGCAACATTCTTCTCATTGATACCACAAGCAGGCCACAAACCTCTATCTTTAGCTACACTTGGTGTAGAAGTATATCTAAATGATTTCTTAGGTAATTCAATCTCTAGATGAGATATTTGACATTTATATTTAGTTGGCTGTTTGTTTGTTCCTATTACAGTCATCTTCTTTGGCGCAAAACCACCATCATCGTTTCTAGCAATGATTGTAGAACCATCATAACTAGCCTTCTTTCCTACAAGTATTGTTGTACAAGACATAATATTACCTCCATAAAATAAAAAAGCATCTACTTCATTGTAGATGCTTTATACAATAAATATCAAATTATTACTTTAAGAAATTCTTGATTAAACTAGAAGCATCAAAGTTTCCTAATAATGCGCCAGCTAATGAACCAAGAGGATTATCATCCTTCTTATCTTCTTTAGCTTTCTTGCCCATAATAGACATTAGTAATGGTGCAGCAACAGCTAAAATCTTAATAACCTTACCAACATCAATACCAGTATCCTTCGCAACCTTATCAGCTGTTTCATCTTTTCCAGTACCTAGCAAGTGAGATACAATCTTACCACCATCAGTAATATCTACATTGTTGAAGAAAGATGTCAAATTTGATGTATCCTTTCCTGCATGATCAGTTAATGCTTGTAAGAAACCTGTCTTAGTTTCTTCATTCTTTGCTTGATTACTAGCACCACCTAATAGTGATGGAAGGGCATTCTTTAATACTGATTCAACTGTAGATTCAGATGAACCTGAAGCTGATGAGATACCCTTTAATGCATCTGATTTTAATAGTTCACCTAAAATAGATTCAATGTTATTAGCCATAAAATTCTCCTTATTTCTAACTATATTGTAATAGTTTATGGTTTTTATTTCTATCTATATTACCCGTATTATATTAATTATTTCTTTTAATGTCTTGATACACTCTTCATAACTTGTGCCATCTAAAATCAAATTACTTGTAATCGATTCATAATCATCTTTATAGATGTCTTTACTGATTATGTCGTTAAGTAAATCAACTAAGTTTGCATCCTCTTTTGCGGATAGACATATTTCTGATTTACTTCTCTCTAATTTAACTTCATTAAACAAACGATTAAATTCATCATTAAAATCGACTAACGGATATATCATGTGAATGTCATATAAATGACGAGAATGTTCCTTAATTCTTCCTGATAGGTAATAGTCAACTAACGCAAACAGTTTATCTATTAATGTTCTTTCGTATTTTTGAACATACATTTCAAATCCATCTAAACCGTATTCATCAATGATGTCTTGTCTACCATTTTCTATTAGGTATTCTGCAATCATCGATCTTATTTTCACTTTTTCTACTGGATAAGATTGTTCTTGATAAGCTGTTTCAACAACGACTTCGCATCTAATATTAGTATCAGAATCAAAAACAGACTCATACGGAATTATATATCTATTAAAAAATCTTTTACTTCTTGTCGATTCTAAATTTGATATTGAAAAACCACATTTTTCAACAGCGAATTTCAAATTATACTTTATATCTTTTCTTTTTTTATTTTTTAATTTTGAATGGTCTATATAATTGATGTCTATATCTTCTGAAAACCTATTTATTAAATGGTAGGCCTTTGACAAAGAGGTTCCTCCTTTGAACACGATATCAGGTTCCAAATTGTGAAACTCTTCTAATATCATTGTTACATAATAATCTTTTTCAATAAACTTATCCATTATATTTTTATCTTCCATTATTCTTTTAATTATTTCGTAATAATCATCTTTGTTTTTATGCAAGTTCATCATAATTAATCACCTTTCTAAATTTTCTTATAGTTAGCTTACAAACTTTCTTTTCAACTTTCTTCAATTCTTCAACATTCATATTATTATTTTTGAAATATTCAATAACATTACTGCGGTTTTTATTTATTTGTTCTTCTGATGCATAACGAAAAATATCTAAAAACTGTAAGTATTTATAATTATTCTTATTGATTTCAACACTTGAACTTCTTGTTATTACTCTCCATCCGTTGATTCGGAAATGCTTTTTTCTTGTGGTTTCTTTTGACGACGTTATTTCCGCAACCGCAGGGACTTGGTAAGTAAGTCCAACATCATTCAACAAATTCAAGCCAGAATAATATCCGTATACCTCCTTTTTGTTAGAGATGTATTTTCTTCTTAATACGTCATTAATGGTTGGCCCTGATTCACCAAAGATATTTCTTTCTGAAAGATAATATACCCCTTGGCAATATCTTTTTATGTCACCACTCTTTGTATATTTGCTTAACATAGATTTAACTGTTTCATAAGAAAACCTTTTGGATACTACATCCTCTATCATAAATGGTTGATCAACCTTAACAGTGTTTTTTATTTCTTCCAATAATGTCATATCTTTTACTATTTTATTATAATAATAATGTTGTAATTTGTAAAATAAAATGTTGTAATTTGTGTAATACAAATGTCATACAAAAAGGTCCGTTTAGGACCTTAGTGTGTGTTACTATACTAATTCAATGATAGCCATTGGGGCAGCATCA
>JAGHUL010000090.1 GCA_018064825.1 Candidatus Colivicinus equi | reverse complement strand
AATTTAGAAACACGTTTTTCATCGGTTAGTCCATATCCCTCAAAAGCATTGTATATAGAACCAAATTCAAATATAGGATTACCAACACAAATTGTGTCCATATCAATTAAGATGCTTTCTTTCATATCCCAGTGAACATTACCTGTATGATAATCACCATGTAACATATGATCAGATTCAGGAACCTCTTCAACTAAAGAACGCAATTTATTATAATGTTCTTCATCAATATAGTCTTTTAAGAAAGTGACCCATTTTAATACAACTTCTTTTTCACTAGGTAAAACACCTGGTTTAACGATAGTATTATGAATTTCTTTTAGCATATCAACGAATAAATTGATATATTTTTCAATATTATCTGGATCTGCTTTTATCCATTTAGTAATAGATTTATTATCTAACATCTCAAAAACAGAACCATATTTATCATCGACCTTAACAACATCATATGGGATTGCAGTATTGATACCCATAACTAAAGCTGTTCTAGCAAGTTCCCTTTCACGTTTGATATCTTCAAGAGCATCATTGTTCTTATAAACCTTAATAATAGTATCAGCATTTAAACGATAAACAATACCGTTTGAACCTTCACCTATTTTTTCACATCCAGAGACATCAATCTTGCGATATGCCTTATGAATATCAATCATCTCAGTGAAACCAGTCATTTCAAATATTTCATAAATTTGACTATTAGCATTAATAATTTTAAAATCTTTGTTTGCTTTTTTAACCTTTAATATTTGTCTTAAACCAGCACTAGAAATATATGTTAATTCATCGCAATCAAATATTAATGGACAATCAGGATGTTTTGCTCTAATAGTTGCTACTTCTTCACCGAATTGTTCAGCATTACTAGTGTCAACTGTTCCTTGAACAAAAATGGTAAGTTCGTTATTTTCAAATTTGCTATTCATGTTCGCCTCCGTAATTAGACATTAAGAATTTTCTTTTTCATAGTTAATACGTTGCAACCATCAACTCTCTCATAAGCTAAGCTATCCATAGATTTTTTAACCATAAAGATACCCAAGCCACCAATGCCTCTTTCTTCAGCAGATAAAGTTACATCAGGGTCTGATTTCGCAACTGGATCAAATTCCATACCAGAATCAGTTAATCTAATTAAGATGTCATCACCATCAAATATTAAATCAACCGTACAATCACCAGGTTCTTTGCCTTCATAGGCATAAGAAGCTACATTTACAAACATTTCTTCGACAGCAACAGAAATAGGCATCATCACTTTCATAGATGCTTTGTGAACTACTAATTGCGATTCGACAAATTCTAAAACGTTGCTTAGTTCTGATACGTTTGCATCAAAAGTCTTTGATATCATTTCTCTACCATCACCAGCTTTCATGTAATCGATGCATAACATAGTAACATCATCAAATTGTTCAGCACCTTTTCCAAATTTTGCCAATTCATCACGAATTGCCTCAATTCTTTGCTTAGGTGGCAAACTAGATTTTTCATTAATTAAATTCAAAAGTCTAGATTCGCCATACTGCTCACCGTTAATATCAGTTGATTCAGTTACACCATCAGTATATAAGAATATAGAATCACCAACTTCTATATTTAATTCATATTGTTTATATTTGAGATCTTCCATACCAGCTAATACAAAACCAGGTTTGCATTGTAAGTATTGGTATTTTCCTTTATGTCTATACAATGGAGGATTATGACCAGCATTTACATATGTTAATACGTTAGTATTTAAATCGATAGTTCCCATCCAAGCAGTAACGAATAAACCAGCTTCATTACCTTCACATAATAGATTATTAACGCGTGTAAACACCTCAGCAGGAGATAATCCAAGCTGAGTATGGTCTTTTATTAATGTCTTAGCAATAACCATAAACAGTGCAGCAGGAACGCCCTTTCCTGATACATCGGCCATGATGATTGCAAGATGCGTTTTATCAATTAAGAAGAAATCATAGAAATCTCCGCCAACTTCTTTAGCGGGAGAATTGATTGCATAGATATCAAAATTATCTTTTTCAGGGAATGCTGGAAAGATATTTGGCAACATATTCGATTGAATATCAGATGCAAGACTAAGTTCTGTAGAAAGACGTTCTGTCTTTCTAGATTGACTATCTTGACTGATAACATTGTTTCTACCAGCTTTAGCAATAATAGCACAGCATACTGAAATCAAAATATAACAGAATAATTTTGGCATATATATTTGAGTTAAGAAATGATTTCTATAACGAATAAAATCGTAACCATGCGCTAGAATGGATTTCTTTAATGAATTATTAATAACATTAATCGTCTCACCAGTATTAAGTTCAACAGCCTCTAAAGCTAATACACCGTGTTCACAACCGTACCAACATGAAATGCCAAAAATGATCACTGTAAGAATAGAAATAATGATAGTTAACTTACGATTATAATATCTAGTTGACAATACAGTAGGAATGCAAATTAGAAGAGGAACATTGATAGTCAAGATAGAATCGATTCTTGCACAAACAAATAACAAGAACACAAGTAACAATACTTTAATCCATTTTCTTTCTCCCTTGAATGCATAACAAATAGCGCAAGGAATAAGTAACTCAATCAAGCCATGGAATACAACATCATTGATATATGCATCATCAACATGGAAGACACCAACAGAATTTAAGAATAGTATAAATAGAAGGATGCCAGCCATTATAACCATAACAAAAGCTACAAGTTTATTACCTGCAACTTCAGTTTTCCATAATACTTCATCATCCTCTAAAAGAACTGTTCTTTTGACCTTTGAAAAGAACGATTCTTCAACCTTCTTTTTTATACTTTCCATTTTTAAATCAATTAATATTATTTAACTGTAAGAATATCGTTAAAACCAGTAATATCGAAAACTTCTTTTATTTCGTCATTAACGTTAATAACGCTCATTTCGCCTTGAGTGTTCATAATCTTTTGAGCAGCTAATAACACTCTTAGACCAGCAGAAGAAATATACTCTAGATTTGCGAAATCTAATGTCAAAGTTTTAACACCTTCAATAGAAGACTTTAATTCAGTCTCTAGTTCAGGAGCTGTAGTAGTATCTAATCTACCAGTTAATGCAATAATTAATGAATCACCCTCAATAGTTTTATTAATTTCCATAATATACCTCCATAACTATATTAATTATACTAAAATTGGCTATTTAATACACAATTAATTAACCTATCTTTCAATGTAGTGTGCCTATTCCTCATCATTTGGTGTATACCCTCCACAAAAACAGATTCTTCACCTATAAGGACAAGCTTATTTTTTGCCCTGCTAATAGCCGTATAAATCAAATTTTTATTAAGCATATGTATATTACTACGTGTAAATACAAAGTAAACAGCACGATATTCACTTCCTTGTGATTTATGAACGCTTATGGCATAAGCTAAAGAAATATCAATTAAATCATCAAACTTATAAAATACATAGACATCGTTATAATTAATAACAAAACATTTTTCATCAAAATCAATTTCGGTTAAATAACCTATATCGCCATTATAGACATCATCATTTGGCCGATTTTTTAATTGCAAAATCTTATCACTAACTCTATATGTATATTTTCCGACGTTTTTGCTAGACTGTCCATGATCAGGATTAAAAGCATTCTGTAATGTAATATTCAACTTGTCTATACCAAAATCGCCACGATACATCGGAGCTAATACTTGTATATCATCAAATTCATAACCATTTTCAACATCTTTTTGAATTAAAGAAACTAAATCAAAATGTCTTTTTTTCATATCTATAAACTCAATATCTTTATGGTATTTATTTAAATCAACATTATCATCAATAATACTGTTAGCTAAATCAATTATTTCATTGCCCTCTGATTGACGATAATTATAAGTTAACTTTGTAACTGTAAATATATCAGAACCAATCAAATCACGTAAAACAAATCCAGGTCTAATTGAAGGAAGCTGATTATCATCACCGATAATACAAATCTTTTTTACGTATTTACAAGCCTTCAGAAGACTAGCGAAAAGATTCGCATCTACCATTGAAAACTCATCAATAATAATTGCGTCATAAACGATTGGATTGTCTTCATCATAAACAAAGGTATTAGTTTCTAAGTTCCATCTTAATAAACTATGAATTGTTTTAGCTTCACAATCGCATATTTCGGAAATTCTTTTAGCAGCTCTACCAGTTGGTGCGATAGCAATTAAGTTATTAAATGGAAAATAAGCTTTAAACATATTTGCCATTGTTTTTACTATAGTTGTTTTGCCAGTACCTGGACCTCCTACAATAATGCTTATGCCGTTTTTAAAGAAACTGCTTATCGCATCTTTTTGTTTAGAATCATATTTAACTTGAAGTTCATTTTCGTTATTTGAGATTCCTTCAAGAAGTAATTCGTCATCTAAAGAAAGCTCATTGCCGAAATTATTTAGATAGTTTGAAATATAAAACTCATCATTATAGTCGTTAAATAAATAGACACGTTCTCCTTCTAAGACTATATAATCGTTATTTATTGCATTTTCTAATATAGAATCAAAATCAGATAATTTTGATAGTTTCATAAACTGTGTTCTATCAATAAAAGTATCACCACTCTCAAAACAGTATTTAGTTAATAAATATATTAGATAAGCTTCTTTGTATTTATTCTCTTTATCTTCAAAATCTTTTGTCTTGGCATAGTTAGTGACCTTTTCAAAACTCATTCCATAAATTTCATTATAAAAACGGAAGGGATTAATATCACTTACTTCTAAAGTAGCATATTTAAAACGATTGAATATTCTTTGAGCCTCAATAGATGTGAAACCACTAGATACAAGATGAAACATGATTTCATTTTGAGGGTTATTTAAAGACTCAAAGCCCACAATTATTGCATTATATTGTTTATCAGTTAATTCAACTTCAAATATACGTTTAGGATCTTCTTTTAAGATATGAAGCGTATTATCTTCAAAGAAGTTGTATATTTTTTCAGCAGCTTTCTTTCCTACTCCTTTAAATGAATCAGACTTTAAAAATGATATGATTTGTTCACGATTTGTACTAAGATGTTTTTCGACACGAAGGTAGTTAAACTGGAAACCATATTTAGGATGATCAGTATAATTTCCGTATAATTCATAATCTTGAGACATATCAATATCAAAAGATGGACCTGTAGCAGTAATAGGACCATCTTCACTTAGAAATTTTGTAACCATATAGTTTTCAGATTTATAAACAACATAAGTAAATCTTCCAACTAATACATCATAATTATTTTCCATGGACAATATTATCTAAAAATTCCTTAGTATCTACACCTTTAATAAATGTTTTTTCAATGACACCACCACCAAGCAGTTCATCGTCTTTATAGAAAACAGCCTGTTGACCTGGCGCAACTGCCTTAATTAATTGCGGATAAGTTAATAATGCAGAATGTTCGTCAATCTTCTTAATATGTACTTTATTATCAGGTTGACGATATCTAAACTTACATTCAATATCACATTCATCATTAATATCTTTAATCCAATTAATATCAACAATTAAAGCGCTATCAGACTCTAAATATGATTCGTTCTTTACACTAGTTAAATATAAAATGTTATTCTTGACATCCTTTCCTACACAATAATAAGGACCGCGATTGCCACCTACACCAAAACCTTTTCTTTGACCAATAGTATAGTAATAAACACCTTGATGTTCGCCAATATCTTCTAAAGTATCTATATCAATAATTCTTCCTTCTTTCATAGGAATATAGTTACTCAAAAACTTTCTGAAATCTCTTTCACCAATAAAACAAATACCAGTAGAATCTTTTTTATTAGCAATTGATAAATCAAGCTCATGTGCTATTCTTCTAACTTCATCTTTATTGATATCTGCAAGTGGAAATAGACACTCATCTAAAGCTTCTTTACTAACTTGCGCTAAAAAATAAGACTGATCTTTATTTCTATCACTTGCCTTATAGTAATGACCATCCTTTTCTTTAAAATAGTGACCAGTGGCTATTTTATCAAAGCCACTACTCTTTGCATACTTTAAAAAATAATCAAATTTAATATATTTATTACACAAGATATCAGGATTAGGCGTTCTACCCTTTTCATATTCTTCAATAAAATTCTTAAATACATAATCCCAGTATTCTTTTACATAATCACTTCTTAATAATTTTAAACCTAATTTGTCAGCTACACTTTTCGCATCATTATAGTCTGACTCTTGCGGACAAATATCATTATTTAAAGTATTATTACCTAACGTATCATTATTTAAAACGGAATCCCAGTTACGCATAAAACAACAAGTAACATCATATCCTTGTTTCTTTAATACATATGCTGCAATTGCGCTATCAACGCCACCTGATAAACCAACTAATACTTTCATTCAAACTCTCTTCTTAGTTTTCCACAAGTCTCGTAATGACTACAACTTTTATCGCATTTAGCCAATTCTTTAACTTTATTAAAAATTTCAATTTCTTCTTCATCGTAGCCTACTTGAAAATTATTAACATCAATAATAATTGGACGTCTTAAGACACTAGGATTGTTTTTAATAAAATTAATAAGTTCTGAAGTAGACATTGAATCAATATCAATATTGTTATTTTGAATTATTTTACTTCTTCTAGAAATTAAATCATCACTACCGTTTTCAGTTCTACTTAAAAGATACTTTATTTCTTTTTCGTTCAACAAAGTAGTAAAGATATTCTTATCTATGAATTCGTGCCCATTATCTTTTAAGAATTTACGTACTTTTCGACAAGATGCACAGCCTGGAGAAGTATATATAACAATCACATAATAATTATAGTACATTATTTGCTTAATTAAGGACCTTATTATAGAATACAAATGGATAAAGTAATTATTAGACTATGTATAAAGAGAGATTGTGCCCGGTGCAAACAATCACATAACTAATAATGAATTGGGACCAATTAATTAAATGGCGTTAGTCATTTACGTGTCTTCGCGTTAAGAAAGAAAGTTATAAGCTAAGGTGGTACCGCGCGATTGCGCCCTTATAATCACCTTTTTTTATTTTTAAGGAGAAAAAAGAAAATGAAAAGAATGTTATCAGGCATTAAGCCAACAGGACAATTAACACTAGGAAATTACATTGGAGCTTTAAGAAACTTTGTTAAGTATCAAGATGAATATGAAATGTATGTATTCATTGCGAATCTGCATTGTATTACCGAATATCAAGACCCACAAGATTTACGTAAAAATCTTACAGATGCAGTAGCGTTATACCTAGCTTGTGGTTTAGATCCTAATAAATCAACCATCTTCCTACAAACTGATGTAAGAGCACATGCGCAATTAGGTTATATCATGGCTTGTAACACATATCTAGGTGAGCTAAATAGAATGACACAATTTAAAGATAAACAAGCTAAGGGTGAAAAGAATATGACTGCAGGTTTATATACATATCCTAGTTTAATGGCTGCAGATATCTTGTTGTATCAAGCAAATTACGTACCTGTTGGTGAAGACCAAAAACAACACGTTGAGTTAACAAGAGATATAGCTCAAAGAATGAACAATAAATATGGAGATTTGTTTACAATTCCAGAACCACTAGTTGCAAAAGTCGGTGCTAGAATTATGTCACTTCAAGATCCAAGCAAAAAAATGTCAAAATCTGATGAGACAAATAAAGGATGTATCTACTTATTAGATGATCTAAAAGTTGCTAGAAAGAAAATAATGTCAGCTGTAACTGATTCAGTAGGAGTTATCCAATTAGATAAAGAAAACCAACCAGGTCTATACAATCTAATAGAAATTGCCTCATCTATATCAGATAGAAGCATGGAAGATATCGCAGATGAATTCAAGAATGAAGGATATGGAAAACTTAAAGGATATGTAGCTGATGTTGTGTGTGCTGAATTAGAAAAGATTCAAAATAGATATCACGAAATAATTGAATCTAAGACATTAGAGAAAGTATTAAATGAAGGTGCAATTAAAGCCGCTAAGATTGCAGATGAAACATTACAAAATGTCGAAAAGACAATCGGTTTAGAGATTAAATACTAGGAGTTCAAAAAATGAAAGAAACAACAAAAGAAGTAAAAGAAACTAAGGCAAAAAAAGAAACAACTAAGAAGTCTAGAACTAAGACTACAGAAGAAATAACAGAGCCAAAAAAGAAAACTGTAAAAAAGACAGCAGAAAAAAAGAAAGTTGTAAAACTAGAAGAAGAACCAATCATCGAAGATAAAATTGAAAAAATAGTTGAAGATAAGAACATTGAAAACCCAACTATTATTCTAGATGAACAACCAAAAATTGATAAAACGCATGATTATTCTAAAATAATCATTGCGATAATAGCTGCACTATTGATAGGACTATTAATCTTCTATTTTGTAACTAACAAGAGCACTAACAATAACACATATAAATTATCAATGTTATGTGAAACATGTTTCCAAGAAGATGACACATTCACCCTTCCAGATACATATGAATTATGCGAAGACGGTTCATTATTTATAAAAGAAGATAATATTCTAAAGTACAAAGGTGGAATGTATGCTGGAGCAATGGATGAAGAAACATTCAATGCTCAAGTTGAAGAGATTAAAACACAGTTTCCTGAAGCAGAAGATAGCGAAATTAATGGTTTAAGAGTTCTAAACTTTGCACAACAATACGATGAAACTATGAACTATGATTATAATTTCATCTACAAAAATGGAACTCTAATTGAACTAGTAATAATCAATCCTGAAGAAGGATCTAGAGAACAAATATTAAATAGCATCAATTTCTAATCAAATCAATTTCTATCATTAAAAAACATCTATTCAATTGAATGATTATTTGAATAATCTTGGGGTGGCTATACGCCTTTGAATATTCATGGGGTTTTTAGATCTACAGAAATGTAGGTCTTTTTATATGATTAGTTTTAGGA
>JAGHUL010000066.1 GCA_018064825.1 Candidatus Colivicinus equi | reverse complement strand
TTGATACATATTTCGATATCTTCAATATTGATGAATGGAACATCACTAAAGAAGTTGATCATGATGAATTTGTAGAAAGAGAATTAACAAGAAAATAATATTTAATTAGTATGAACCATAGTTGATATAACTATGGTTTTTCTTTGGCATTGTTTTATATTGTCCCAGGCAGAAAACCGGCTGATCTTTAGTCAGCTGGATGAATGCCAAGATAGTTAACCTTGGTTTTCAATATATCTTCTTATTGTTTCTGGACTTGCCTCTCCAATTGAACAGACAAAGTATCCATCTGACCAGAAGGTATGTTCCTTCCAAAAATATTTAGATAAAAAAAGAGGATTGTATTTCCATAAGATAATGGTACTTTCCTGTTTTAGTTTACGAACTATTGAAGTTATTGATACTTTAGGTGGATAGGACACAAGTAAATGTATATGATTCTTTTAAGCCTCCATAATATCAATAATAAAATCACTTTTAGATTCTGAAAACGCCAAAATAGAAATGTAGGAAAACGCCAATCTCAAATATGTTGGTTGACCTACATTCTTTTCTTATAATCATATTGATTTAAGAAAGGAATGTTAGGTTTATGAGAAAGGATATTAAAGACTACATTGATACTATGAAAATTAAAGGAAAAGATGACATTGTCTTAGCCGAAATAGCACGTCAATATAATTGTGACTATAGAACAGTTAAGAAATACTACAACGAGCGTGATCAAGATACAAAGAAAAAACGAGCCAGTAGAGTTATTAAAAAGAAAACTGATGGTTTTGAGGATATTATTGAAGCTAAAGTAAAAGCTAAAGCTCCTGCTATAGCTATATACCATGTATTAAGAGACAACTATGGATATACTGAGTATTTCACTGCCTCAGCACCACCATGTTAATGCTTAGCACCATCGTGTTAATAGCTGGCACCACTATGTTAATTTAGTAGCACCATGTATATATAACCTTCTTTTAAAATAGGTAATGTAGGAATTACCTACGATGAAAGGAGGATTTTTTTATGTCCACAGAAAGAAAGATTCTAGAGAAGTTAGCTTTAGGACTTTCTCAAAGACAGATTACTAAATCTGTCAAAACATCATCTCATAAAGTGATAGCTGTTCGAAGGTTTTGTAACGAAAGAAACTTAACTTTTGAAGACGCTCTTAAACTTAATGATGATGAATTGATGATTAAAAAACGAAAGGAGGTAATTGTAAATAGTGCTAAAAGACCAGACTACGAGTATATTCATTCAGAATTAAAGAAAAAAGGTGTAACCCTTAAATTACTTCATGATGAATATGTTGAAGAATGTGTAATAACAGGAAAAGATTATCTTAAATATACACAATTTTGTAATGTGTATAAGGACTATGTTGAAGATAATAAACTAGTCATGCATATTGAAAGAAAACCTGGTGAAAGAATTGAAGTAGATTGGGCTGGAACCACTATTCCAATATACGATTCAACTCAAAAAGAGATAATTGATAAAGCTTATTTATTTGTAGGAGTACTACCATTTTCTCAATATATGTATGCTGGTGCTTCTTTAGATATGAAAGAAGAAGCTTGGATTAACCATCATATTAATATGTTTAGATATTTTGGTGGTAGTACCTCAATACTTCAATGTGACAATCTAAAAACAGGAGTTATTACACATAAACAATATGATGAGATTATTTATAACTCTTCTTATCAAGAAATGTGTGAATACTATAATACTGCTGTAATTGCTTGTAGAGTAAGAGCCCCAAGAGATAAGAATTCATCTGAATCAAGTGTTGGTTTTTTAACTAATAATATTATCGGAAGACTTAGAAATTATAAGTTTACTTCTATACACGAAATCAATCAAAAGATTAAAGAAGAACTTGTTAAATTAAATAATGGGCCTTTTCAAAAAAGAGATTATTCTAGATCTTATGTGTTTGAAAATGAAGAGAAAGCTTATCTAAAACCTTTACCTACTAAACCATATGAATACGCTATATGGAAGAAAGCTTCAGTTGGGTTAAACTATCATGTATGTTACGAATATAATTATTATTCTGTTCCTTATACTTACTTAAGAAAAGAGGTAGATTTAAGAATTAGCCAATATATGATTGAAATCTTCTATAAAGGCGAAAGAATTGTCTCTCATCCTCGTTTTTTAACTGGTAAAGGCAAATATGTAACACTTGAAGAACACATGCCTGAAAATCATAAACAGTATGGGCAGTGGAATAAGGATAGAATCATTGAATGGTCAAAAAAGATTGGTCCTAATACGCAAGAAGTGATATCCAATATCTTTACTAAAGCTAGATTTGAAGTACAGGTATATAACCAATGTATTACAATTCTAAAATTAGCTGACAAATATTCTAAAGAAACCCTGGAAAGTGCTTGTAGATACTTGTTAGATAAGGACATCACCCCTATACATAAAAATTTTATGATAGTTATTGATGCAATTCAAAATAAAAAATCAAATAATAATGAAAGGAAGAATGAAGGAGCTTTGTTAAGAGGAGCTTCTTACTATGGTAAAAGATAATGATTAATCAAAATTATGATAAATTACTTCAACTGAATTTAAACAAGATGGCTGAAGTATATTTAGATCAAGGTAATAAGAAGCAATATACACAGTTACCTTTTGACGAAAGATTTGCGATTCTTATTGATGAAGAGCTCATTGATAAGAAAAACAAGGCAATTGAATTATTAAGACAAAGAGCTACCATTAAATATCCTCAAGCTAATATAGCTGATATTGAATATTATCCAGAAAGAAAACTTGATAAAAACCAAACTATTCAATTCTCAGAGTGTAGATATATTAATGAAAAGTTAAACATCATTGTAGTTGGTGCTACAGGTGCAGGTAAAACATATTATGCCTGTGCTTTAGCTAATGCGGCTATTGATAAAGGTATTAGAACTAAGTATATTAGACTTCCTGATCTTCTTTATGAATTAAGTGCTTTTAGAGATACACCAAAAAACTTTAAAAGAAAACTTAGATTATATT
This sequence comes from Candidatus Colivicinus equi, assembly GCA_018064825.1. Taxonomy (GTDB): domain Bacteria; phylum Bacillota_I; class Bacilli_A; order Erysipelotrichales; family Erysipelotrichaceae; genus Colivicinus; species Colivicinus equi. The sequence continues at coordinate 13,369 of JAGHUL010000066.1, read as the reverse complement.
CCAAATATGATTTATTAATCATTGATGATTGGTTAATATCACCATTAACTGAAACTCAACAGTCTGATATCTTTGAACTATTAGAACTAAGAAGTGATACCAACTCAACTATTCTCGCTTCTCAATTTGAACCATCAGGATGGATTGATAGACTTGGATCTAATGCTGTAGCTGATGCCATTATGGATAGAGTAATACATAGCTCTTACATCGTCACTATCCAAGGTGATAAATCAATGAGAGAAACAAAATCAAAAATCAAAAAATAAAAGATGTGGCCGCCTAACGGTGGCCCATTTAATTGTGATGCTACATTATTAACACAGTGGTGCTATTTGATTAATATGGTGACGCTAAAATTGTTATCACATTGGTGCTACGCCACTGAAATATTCAATGTATGTATAAAACTTAAGAAAAATAAAAGTTTCAGCCATTGTTTTGACTAGAACTTCAAAAACCTTAATTTGTGGTAATAAGTGTGGAATGTAAGGCAACTTTTTGCACATTTTTTGCACAAAATGTATATTTTTTAACTACTTATATACCCTATTTAGACCTAAGCCAATGACAAATACCCAACGTTTTTGACCATTTTTATATACATTAAGTAATTTTACTAAAGAATCATATCTATCTTGTTTGTCGATATTGTTTGTTTCTAGTCTACTTATTGAGTCTAAATATACATCAATATTATGCCTATTTAGCTTATTTAGACCATATTCATTACAAACTATGTCTAATTCTTCTTTGTATGCCTGTTTAGTATATTCAAATGCGTTGTCTTCATAACAGAATATTGGTTCCCCATATACATTCTCACCAATAGACCATGGTTCATAACTTAAAAACTCTTTATATTCTTTTGCATTTTCATATGGTCCGATAATCCTATTACTGCTTGCATATATTCCCTTTACAAACACAAAATATGTAATCAATGCGATTAGACATATTGTTATTAATAATTTTTTATTACGTATTATTTTAGACATGATATCAATTCAGTAAGTTTATTCGCGAATTCGCCAATATGAACACCATCAATAAGACGATGATTAACTTCTATAGAAATACCTAGTTCTAGCCTTCCATTCGCGTCCACATATTTACCCCAGCATATTCTAGGTATAGAATCATCTTTTGCATGTGGATCAGCCAAATCACGCTCATTTGTAACTGCAGTGATATCAACCCAAGGAATAGAACTTATATATACTAGATCATCAGTTTCTTTATTCATTTCAATAAATACTTCTTGGTTATCACTTTTTTCTTTAGCTAAACGTACAAATTCTTTCATATCCTCAACTAATGGCATAGTGACTATATGAAATAACTTAGAACCTTTTCTTAAGTCTGTGAAGCTAGGATTACGTCCCTCAAGATGAATAATCTTATCATCCCTAATCACATAGTTAAATGCATCTACACTATTAAGTGCTTTAGTGCAAAGGAAGCACATGCAATAGTAGAACGATAAATTATTAGCTTTTGTATATTCATATAATGCCGTTACATCTTGTCTAAATGAAATCATATAGAAAGGATTAGACAAATTAGAAAAGAAATCAAAAATCTCTTTTCTCTTCCATGTATTTATATCAACAACTTTTTCTTTTTTCATGATTATTCCTATACTTTCAATTTAAGTTATATGTTAAGAGTTATATATGCTTGTGTTTATTATTATTGTATTTCATTAAGATATCAGACATGTCATTCAATAAGCTACCCTCTTAATTCCTTATCTTCAATGGCGTACGTATCGCCGTTTGTCTTCGTATTTATCCTACAACTGATTTTACATTGTTAACATCTCTTCAATCGTAATATCACTCATATACTTAGCCACAATATTCGCTATTACCAATTATCTACTAAAGAATATAAGTATGCGTTCTTATATATTTTGTTTTTTCCAACTTTTTCTTCAATAAGGATTCCTTCATTACATAATAATTTTAAATACTTACTAGCCGTGTTCCTTGTGATATGTAAGAAACTACATAGATATTCATTTCGTGTATAGAAATCATAGAATAAATATTCTACCAATTCTTTCGAATATATTTGTGGTAATTTATCTTTTATTAACTCTGATGCTTTTTCAATACAATTATTAAATTTGTTGATAAAGTTTATTGTAAAATCACAAGTCCATTCAACGCCTTTAATCATATACATAAGATAGTCATTAAAAAGCTCATCACTAGTTCTTATGTCGTGAAGCAACTTATAATAACCATTTTTGTTTGTGTTTATATATTTACTTAAATAAAGAATAGGCAAATCTAATCTGTCTTCTAAAATCAAATATAAAATATTTAACATTCTTCCAGTTCTACCATTTCCATCATGAAATGGATGTATAGATTCAAATTGATAATGAATCAAACTCATTTTTACAATTGGATCATAATCTTCAATTTCTGGACAATTTATATATTGTTCTAAGTTTGATAAATAATTTCTAATCTCTTCTTCGTTTTGTGGAGGAGTATGTAACACTTCTCCTGTAGAAGTATTCATTATTACTGTTCCAGGTATTTTTCTAATGCCACCAACTTCTGGTTCAATAATATGATGAATATCCACAAGCATATTTGTGCTAATAAAGCCATTCTTTTTAACTAGCTCACATCCTTTTAACATCGCTTGTCTATAATTAACAACTTCTTTTGATGCGAGATTATTCTCTTTTAAAACAATTTCTCTATATATTTCATCAAAAGTAGTAACGATGTTTTCTATTTCGCTAGACTCTTTAGCTTCGCCTAAAGTAACGGCATTTAAAATTACATTAGGATTTGGTAAAGTTTTTACTATTCCATTTAATTCGCCTAATTTATTGTTTGCTTTATTTAAAGCTTTTAATATTTCTTTATTTTCTAAATCTAAGTTATATGGTAATTTGTGCATATTGTTTCCTCATGCACAAATATTATCATTTTTTGTGCATATTGTAAATATATGCACAAAGTAAAACCCCCGAAATCAATATAATTGGAAGTTACTGTTATTCCCACTCAGTTATCCTTTTTAATCATTTTTACCTATTTTAAAGGGTTTTGGCGTGGTAAATATATTTTTACCGGCAGTAATTTACCGGCAATTAGAATACACAATTCTTTAATTGCTATTTCCATTGTAAATCTAATTTTCTGTTGTTTTTTCTACAATCAGATAAATATAGATTTATTAAAGTTTGGTAAGGTATACCAACATTAGTTGATTCATTTTTAAAATAATCAACATTTTCTTGATCAACATACATAGTAACTTGTTTCTTTAATTGTTTAACATAAGGGTTCTTTCTTGGGTTTAATTTTTCGATATCATATTCTTTCTTCATTATTACTTCCATCCTTTCAAATATTTGTTGTATGTTTTTGTTTCGTTTTTTGTAGCAAGCCTAGCAGAGATAATTCTAATAATTTCATCAGATTCTCTATAACAATGAACTACTATACATAAATTAGCTCTATCGCTCATTCCTAGCAATAAGAATCTTTCTTCTGTTTTTGAATGAACATCATCATCAAACATAACAGCATTTTCATCTAGAAAAACAGTTGACGCTTCAGGAAAAGATATTCCGTGTTTCTTAATATTTGTTTTGTTCTTTTTCTCATCCCATTCAAAATTCATTGTTTACCTCTATACATATATTATAATTATAATATATGTATGTCAATATATTAAAAATCTTGGATTTGTGTTTATTTTTTCATTCCCACTCAGTTGCAGATACAAATTCATTAGACATATTTTGATTATTATTTATTATGCATAAATATACTAATAAAGCATAATAGCCAAGCATTTGCTTGGCTATTACAATGAAGAGATATTTTATCTGTTAGAAATAGTTATCTATGTCTTTTAATGCGTCTGTAGAATAGAAACAGTAGTCCGCATTAGCGATATTCTCTTTCATAATCGCAATTGTTTTTAATGAAAGAGCTTTAGCGCCTTTTATTCCAGCCTCTGAGTCTTCAACCATCATGCATACTTTTGGATCAAGTCCCATACGATCAGCTGCTAATAAGTAGCCCTCATAATGTGGCTTAGAATTTTGGATATCTTCTCCCGTAACTTTCACATCAAATAGATCTTCAATTCCTAATTTCTCAAGAATCATATTCGTATTCTTACTAACAGAGAATAGAGCTACTTTAATACCTTTGTTATGTAATGAAGTAATACCTTCTTTAATACCAGGAAGAATACTATCTGGTGTTAAGTTATTTAATAATTCTTTATAATAATCATTCTTTCTAGTTAAGACTTTATCAAATTCTTCTTTACTTAATTCGATATTACCCCAACTTAATAATTTCTCTAAGCATGTAGATCTAGATACGCCTTTGAACTCTTCGTTTCTTTCTTCATTGAATTCGATATTATATTCTTCCGCAATCTTCTTCCATGCTTCATAGTGATATATTGCTGTATCAGTAATGACGCCATCTAAATCAAATATGACACCCTTACATTTACGTTTCACTATCGTTTCTTTCTTATCTAAGACAACATTTTCTCCATATACTTTAATATCAATATTCTTAGATGTATCTAATAGTGTTATTTTTGTTTTTTCTTTATCTACATGAATAGTTATTGGTGAACCTTTATATTTGATTGTAAAGCTATAGCTCTTAAATCCATGAGGAATCATTGGGAATATAAAAATACCATTCTCATCAATATCTAATCCCGCAAAGCCACCAAGAATCATTCTGTAACAGCCACCCATATTGGCGATATGTAAGCCATCTCTTGTATTACCTTTATGATCATCTAAGTCAGTATTTAATGTTTCAATAAAGTACTTCTTTGCTTTACTTAAATTTCCAAGTCTTGCAGCCATGATACCGAAGATACATTTAGATAAGCTTGAATCATGAGTAGTAATCTTATCATAATATTCAAATGTTCTCATTGATGTACTTGCATCTAATTTAGTAAATAAGTAATTAGCTAGTACTGCATCAGCTTGTTTACATACCTGATGTCTATTTAAGAATAGTGGATGATAGTGTAATAACAAAGGGAAGTTCTCTGATGGAATTGATTTTAGATCCAATTTCTTTTTATCTAAGAAACTGTCATCCTGCTTTATTATTCCTAATTTATCATCATATGGATAATACATATGTTCTGAAGCATAAACAAATTCATCTAATTCTTCTTCAGTAACATTAGTCTTTTTAACGAACTCATTATAGTTTGGTGTTTCTTTTAATATATGTATTAGTTTAGATGCTTTTCTTAGATTGTTTGCGGCACCTGCGTTTGTATAGTAATTATTATTTACTACACATGTATATTCATCTGGACCAGTGACACAGTCAATCTTAAACTTGCCATCCTCATAATGGCCTACATCAATCCATAGTCTTGCAGTCTCTAATAGTACTTCACATATTTCTGGTAAGAAATCTATATCTTCAGTAATATTCCAGTATTGATCAAAGGCTCTAGCTATATCACCATTAATATGATATTGTGCAGAACCAGATGGGAAATAACTACTGCATTCAGAACCAGTTATTGTTCTCCATGGATATAAGGCACCCTTATTGTGGCCTAATGTTCTTGCGTGTTTCTTTGCTTCATCTAATTTTGAATAGCGATATTTTAATAAAGATTTCGCGCAATCATAATCTGTCACAGAAAAGAATGGATAGATATATGTCTCACAATCCCAGAAGTAGTGGCCCTCATAGCCTTCGCCAGATAGTCCTTTAGCTGCAATACTAGTCAAACCATCTCTAGGAGCGGCTGATAACATCTCATATAGACAATAATCTAAATTCTCTTGTTTAATATCATCACAATCTATAAGTACTCTAGAATTATTCCAGAAATTACTCATGAATTCTTTTTGTTCAGACTTAATAGTTTCATAACCATCTTTATATGCATTCTTAATAAAGTTTTCATCAATATTGTTATTAGTAGTTTCAACATAATAACAATACTTAACTATTGATACTTCTTCATCTGCATCTAGATCTAAGGCAGCTCTTGCGGTTAATAAACTATTTTCTTTTTCATAAACAAAATTAGATTTATTAATACTATTTATTACTTCTACAGTTGCTTTTCTATGTGAATTAATTGTTTCAACTTCTACTTTTTGAATACTAATACCATTTACTATATTCTCTGCCGAAACAACATTCAACATCTTACCACTACCTGATGCGACTCTAGGATCAGCAGAATTAGTAAAGTTTCTGACATCAGCTTGTAGATAACTTCTGATATCTATACGGCCTTTATAATCAACAGATTTAATATTTGCTTTTATTACAAATAAACCCTGCCTTACGAAACTAGATAATCTTTCAAATGAAAGAAGTATCTTACCATTATTAGTTTGATATGTGAAGCTTCTTTCAACTATTCCTTCTTTCATATTTAATGCATAATGAAAATTACTTGCATTATTAGACCAACAAGCTAGTTTTTCATTATCAGCGTATATTTCAATACCCTGTGCATCAGGAAGATTTGCGATAGTTTGTTTTACTGTAGGAAAGCCATATAACTTTTCATTATATGTAATCTCTTCGTCTTCTGAGAAACCATTAATATAGGCACCACGAATAGAGATTTCATTATTAGGGGTGCCTTCTTCAAAGCACCCTCTTATTCCTAATTTTCCAGAAGCACAATTAAATATAGACTCATTTTTTAATCGTTCTTTTTCATTGTACTCATTAGTTACAATATACATTTATTACTCCTTAACAGCACCAGAAGTCATTCCAGAAATAATTTGTTTTTGGAATAACAATACAATAATTAATGTTGGAATTACTACAACAATAGTAGCAGCAGTAATTTCACCCCATAAGATAGCAAATTGTGTTCTTAGGGCATTTATTCCTACTGGAACAGTTTGGAATGCCTTATCAGCATTCAAAGTATAAGTTAATAGATATTCATTCCAAGCAGAAATGAAAGTCATAATAGCACAAGTAAATACACCTGGAAGAGCTACTGGGAAAATAACTTTCCATAAAGTTTGCCAAGCGTTACAACCATCCATATGTGCAGCTTCTTCTAATGCAAGAGGAATCTTCTTAAAGTGAGCTACCATAATCCAAGTTGCTGCAGGAAGTGTAATTGATGAATATGCTAAACATACCCAATAACTATTCAATAGTTTTAATTTGTAGAACATGTTGAAGATTGGTCCTACAACAACCATTTGCGGGAACATTGATACTGCTAATATTCCACCCATCAATAACTTCTTGCCCTTAAAGTGACATCTCGCAAGAATGTAACTACATAATGTTGATACAGCTACAACATATAATGTTGTAATAACTGAAACGATGAAACTGTTTTTAATTGAACCTAATATACCTTTATCTACAACAGTTGAATAGTTTTCTAATGTAGGATTATCAGAAATGATCTTAAATGCAGATGCTCCATGAATCTCCATATTTGGTTTAAATGAAGTGATTAAAATCCAAACAAATGGGAAAATCATTATAAGCATGAATGCAATAACTATAATAGTTGAAACAATCTTAAATGTTTTAGTTTGATTATTCATAACGTTCTCCCTTCTAATCATCTTCCAATAGTTCAGCACCAAGTACTTTGACGAATATGAAAGATATAATACCTACACATGCAGCCATTGCAAGTACAACTACTGAACCATAACCATAATTACTTTGATTAATCATTAATTTATATGCATAAATTGATAATGTTTCTGTACCTTGGGCACCACCTGTCAATACAGCGATTAAATCGTAAACTCTGAATGCATCTAGAGTTCTAAATAATAATGCAACTAATATAGATGGTTTTAATAAAGGTAGAGTTATTGAGAAGAAAGTCTTAATAGGACCAGCACCATCTATAGATGCAGATTCATATAAACCTTTATCAATAACTTGTAAACCAGCCAATAACAATAAAGCCATATATGGAGTAGTCTTCCATACATCGGCTAATATAGCTGCAGCCATAGCACCAGACTTAGATAATAACATTACTTCAGGAGAAGAAATGAAACCTAAATCAGTAAAGATCTTTGCAACTACACCATAACTGCCATCATACATATATGACCACATAAGTGCAGAAACAGCAGTTGGAATAGCCCATGGTATTAATGAAACAGTTCTAACAATACCAATACCCTTAATTGCCTTATTCATGATAAGAGCCAAAGCAAGACCCAAAACAAATTCAAAGAACACAGAAATTACAGTAAAGGTAATAGTTGTACCAAGAGATGTTCCAAAACGAGTATCTTGCAATACTTGTTTATAAGCAGCTAAGCCAGTAAAGTTACTAGATATTTTACAAGTCTTGATTTCATCAAATAATAGACTTAATTTTTCATAACCGTTATAGAATTCTTTTGAACTATTATTCGCATAAATCGTCTTTAATTCATTCTGATAAGCATCCATCTTATCTAGAACGGATTGTGCAATATCATCATCAATAGAAACTACTTCACTTACTCCTTCGTATGGTGCAGCAATCTCATTAATGCCATCGATAATAGCTTGAGCAGCTGTTAAATCATTTCCTTCTAATAAAGTAACATCATCTTCCATATACCAAGTAATGTAACCGGCATCTTCATAGAATAATGGTGCATTGAATTTTGAAGAAACATACAATCCTGCAGCACTTTGATCATTTGTACGATAATCAAACAATGAATAAACTGCTGAAGTAGCAATTGGATACACAGCAAATATTCCTAGCAAGATAAGAAGTGGCATAAGAAACATCGCTTGTTTAAACGTAATTCTTTTCTTCATGTTTGTCTCCTTTCATGAATAACAAAGTCTCTTCAATCAAGAAGAGACTTTGTAAGAGCTTAATAAAATTATTGAGCTAATGCAGCGTTTACAGCTTCAACTGTAGCAGCTAATTCAGCATCACCTGATAAGTAAGCATGAACATTAGTCATGATAGCATCAGAAGCTTCAGCATAGTTTGCAGAAACTGGACGAGATACTGTTGTAGCTAATGCTTGAGCAAAACCAGCATCAGTTAACATTGGGTTAGCAGATAATACAGATGCATCTTGTAATGTTGCATTGTAGCCAGGAAGATGTCCACCAACTGTAGCTTGAACAACTTGACCTTCAGTAGCTAAGTATTTAGCGAATTCGAATGCACCTTCAACATTTTGAGAATTCTTGTTGATACCTAGTAACCAACCACCTACACATGAACCACCAGGAAGTGGAGCGTAACCGATTTGGTCAGGAGTTAATACAGTGTCACAACCATTCATATATGGCCAGTTACGTGCAAATACAGCAACACCATTCATGAATTGTTCAGTTTCACCTTCAGCATAATTTAAGATATCAGCAGGAGTAGCATCAGAATCTGTTAAAGCCTTGAATGCAACTAAACCATTTTCGATATCAGTCCAACCAGCTGTTAATTCAGCTGTGTTACATACTAAACATTCACCTTGCTTAGCTTGGAATAAGTAACCTTCAGTAGTGCCGCCTTCACCTTTATACTTTTCAGCCATAGCTAGTAAATCAGCATAAGTGTATTCACCAGCAACTAATTTAGCAGCATCTTCTTCTGAAACGATGTCTTTTCTGAAGAATAGAACACCTAAATCTGGGAAGAATGGAAGAGCATAAGTCTTAGCATTATAAGTACCAGCACTCATAGAACCAGCGTTGAAATCAGAAGCCTTTAAGCCAGCATTCTTGACCATTTCATCGATAGGTTGAATGTAACCAGCAGCAGCGAATTCACCAGCCCAACAAACGTCCATAGAAATAACGTCGTAGTCAGATGAACCAGCAGATAAGCTAGTCTTAAGAGCATCTTTCATAGCTCCTGAATCATTAGACATATCTACCCATTGAACTTCATACTTGTCTTGAGCAGCATTGAATGCATCAATTGAAGTTTGAGTTGCAGGAGTAGAGTCGCCTTGTGCAGCAAACTTAATAACGATTTTCTCAGCTGGAGTATCAGCAGGTTCTTCTGCTGGAGCTTCATTTGAATTTGAGCAACCAACTAGAGAGAAAATCATTAAGCAAGCTAATAAAACTGCAAGCAATTTTTTCATAATAAAAAATTTCCTCCTTGTGAGCCATTTCTGGCTATAATTAAATTTTCTTTTAATGCTTATTATATTTATATCAATTATTTTAGATATATGTTATTATTTTTATATAATGAAAGCGATTACAAAAAATATACATAAAACAAATAAAAAAACACAGGATATAACCTATTTATTAAAATGTTTTTACTATTCTAGTGGGTTACCTGTATATCTAATTCAAGATAACAAACCAATCTTTTCTCTACCAGAGAAAAGGACAACCATAAGACAATTAACGAATGATTTTAATCCTGAATACCAAATTATTCAAAATGAAAAAAGTATATCTATTATTCAAAGTAAATACAAAGAATTATTTATTCGTATAGATTTGAATAATGAAAACTATTTCTCACTTGTAGGACCTTTTATTATAAATAAGATAGAAAGTGGTGAACTTACTAATATGGTAAGAAATGGCATCATTCCATTTCACCAAAAAACACAAATAGAAAAATACTACAAATCTATACCGATATTAGATAAAGAAAAAATATTCTATACGATAAAAATACTAGAACGTATATTTCAAAATAGAAAAGACGATATCAATTCAAAAAATGAAGATGAAATAATCTACGATATAGAAAATCTTCAATACAATAAACAAAAGAATGAATATCGTAAAAACTCTTTTTTGCATTCTCCTTATTTTATTGAGCAAGAAATAAGCAAACATATAAGCAATGGTGATTTTAATAAATCGAAAGAGCTTCTAAAAGAAATCAACTTAATGCCTCATGCCAAGCTAGCATCTTCATCACTAAGATCATACAAGAACTCAATGATATGTAGCTGTTCATACATGACAAGAGCCGCTATTTCTGGAGGAGTAAATCCTGATGATGCGTTTACCCTATCTGATACATATATTAATGAAATAGAAAATATATCTACATTAGATGAACTTGAAATGTTTGAAATCAAAATGGTTGAAGGCTTTTCATCGAAGGTTAGAGAAGCAAAAACACAGTCATACACTAAGCCTGTATTAAATTGCATATACTATATTGATAACCATCTTTGTGATGATTTAAATATTAATGTACTAGCGAAAGAAGTATATTTAAATCCAAGCTATCTATCTAATCTATTTCATAAAGAAACGGGAAAGAAACTAAGCGAATGGATTCTTGAAAAACGTATCATTGAATCTTCACATCTAGTTCAAAACACTAATGAAGACATTGCGGAAATTGCTTTCTTCTACAAATTCTGTTCACAAAGTTATTATGTCCAATGTTTCAAGAAAATAATGGGCGTTACACCTGGAGAATATCGAAAGAGTTTTACTAAGTAAAAAACGAACTTTTATTATGCTTACACTGTATTTCTTGTGATATGTAAATTCACTTTGAACGTTCTTTTGCTTTCCTTGAACGCCAGTAGATAAATCCTATTGTGTTTTAAAAGCTAAACAAAATGCTGGTCTCATATTTTCTATTTGACTGCATGTTAGTTTATAATAAAGTGCTAATTTTTCCCAATTATCTCTTACCTTTATTAGAATCTCTTCTGCATACTTTTCCGCCTCAGATTCCTTTATTCCAAATTTGACCGCAGTCTTAATTGCCAACTCTACGTTGATTCTGTTGTCATCTTCGTTTACATTTAATGATAATTCATCTCCAAACGGAACTGGATTGACATCAAATAATGGCGAAAGAATCCAACCTTTGTCAGTAAGAATAAACGCATGATTCCTTAAATGATCATCAGTATTAGTAACAGCCATATTAAAAACCACTCGTTTCCAAAGCTCTAATAAATCTTCCTTAGGCCGAGCTCCATACGATTTGATAAAAGACGCAATGTCTAAATAACTACTTCCATCAGCAGCTGATGCTCCGTCTGTTTTGCCTAATAAGGTCATTGCCGAAGCATAATGTATCCGTTTTTCACCATTACGATCAAAACGTTTAGTTAGAAAAGTACTTCCATAAGATGAGAATTTTTCAAGTCTAGCTTCTGGAACATTAAGACCACATATTTTTGCAAGTTCATGTACAACCATTTCCCATGCGCCGGTATCATTCTCATCATTTTTTGAAGGAAATTTTGCAATCCAAAGATTACCATTTGTATCCGCAACTGTTGCTTTTGGTCTTGCGCCTCCTAAAGATGACCCAGGGTTGATGAGCTGACTAAGCCATTTCTCTGATAATCCATTTTCATCATTCTCAAAATTCCTGGACGCTTCTTCTAACGTTCTAAGTGTGGTCCACAAAGGAACTGGTGTCTCTATATCGTCCGAAAGAAATGGCCCATCTAGACTAGCCTTGAACCTAATCCCTCCCATTCTTGTCTTGTCATATACGCCAAGTAAATAATCACTACCATAAAGTTTTTGAGGCTTTCTACCTTCTTTATCTGCCGATATTCTTTCCCGTTTATTCATCAAAACACGGCCCCATCTGTCTGGAGAGGTATCCGCAAATATGCCAAAAATATTGTTACTAGATGAATATTGTCTTCCAAAATAAGGCATAAGTTCTGGATCGAGTATCAAACTCATACCAGTTTTTTCTAGCCAACCTTTGTCATACTCGAATGAATATGACTCTTCACCTCTGATTATGTTCACAAAAAAAGTTCCCATAAGTAATGGCTCTTCAGAACTGAAATCATCATATACGAAAATCTCTTTTTGATTCTTAGTCACTGTACTTTCCTCCTTGGAGCACGTCGTTTTGTAATCAGCTTAAGATCCTGAAGTTGACGTCCCATTTCGTCGTCTTTTGCAACAAGAAGTAAATCTTTATCATGGTCATTCAATGCATGAAGAACAGCTGCATATATTCCCATTGCAACTGATGGGTCTCCTTTTTCAACCTTCCAAAGTGAAGCGCGGCTGATTCCTGCTCGTTCTGCTACGAGCTCAGCCGACAAACTTCGTCTTAGTCTAGCAAGTTTAATTTGTTCACCCATAGTTTTTAAGATTCCTTCTGTTTTTGGCATTATGTTATAGGCAGCTTTTTTCATTTATTATCATTCATCTCCATTACTATTAATGTTTACTATTATAAACATATTATTTAAGTATGTCAATATTAGAAAACGTTATACGATATTCGTATCAATAAAGCATTAAAAAGCAGATATCTTTGATAGTATGTCTAGAATATGGTAATGTAAACTATCGTGGATTTACCCATACAGGTTAAACTATTGTGTGGGTATTTTTAGTATACAGGTTAATCTATTGTGTGGGTGTAGTATTTTCTT
>JAGHUL010000009.1 GCA_018064825.1 Candidatus Colivicinus equi | reverse complement strand
GCATGAATTCTTTTTCTTATTTCTAGTTTTGTTTGGTAGTGGAAATAAGTCTAATAAATATTGATAATTTTATATGTGTTCTTAGGCTTGTTAGAAAGGAATGGTGAAATATATATGAAAAGATTTGAACACATAAATCATGAAATGAGAAAGATTATATCTAATTATCTATCTAAAGGTAAGAAAGCAATAGAAATAGCTAATGATTTAGGACTAGATGTAAGTGCTGTATCTAAAGAGATTAAAAGAAACAGGATTGTAACTAAAGAAGCTTATAGTAACGCTAAAGATCCAATATGTGAAAAAACCACAAGATTCCCATATGTGTGCAATGGTTGTAGTCTTAAGTATTCGTGTCATAAGAAACAGTATAAGTACGATACTAAAAGAGCTCAAGAATTCGCTGATTATAGGTTAATTGCTTCTAGAAGAGGTATAAACCTTACTAAAGAAGAGTTTGATATCTTAAATAATAAGATTCATGATGGATTAGCTAACGGTAATTCAATATATCATATCGTTATATCCAATGATGATATATCTTCTTCGGTATCAACTGTATACAGATATATCAATAATGGTTATCTTACTACTAAGAAAATTGATTTACCTTATGCTTGTACATACAAAAAAAGAAAGAAATCTAATAAAAAGTACGAATATCGCGAAAACTCTAAAATTAACCGCTCTAATCGTACTTATCTTGACTATCTGTCATACAGTAGAAGACACCCAAATCTATATACTGTACAAATGGACTTTCTAGGTTCTATTAAGTCAGATAGTAAATCCATTTTAACACTAACCATACCTACAATTCACTTTGTAATGCTTATACTTATAGATAAGCCTAATTCTAAGAAAATAGTAAGTTTATTTAATTACCTAGATTTTTTCTTAGATACTAACTTTACTACTGTATTCCCTATAATCTTAACCGATAGAGATCCATCATTCGCAGATTATGAAGGCATTGAATCTGATGCGCTTACTGGAGAGATTAGAACCAATGTATTCTATTGTGATGCTTTTAAATCAAATCAAAAGGCTAATGTAGAAAATATGAATAAACAATTAAGAAAATATTTCCCTAAAGGTAAAAGTATTGATCATTATACACAAAAGGAAATAACTGAAATCAATATGTTTATCAATAACCAAAAACTACATTCTTTATCAGGATTTAGTGCTAATGATGCATTTATCAAGATATACGGCAAAGATACACTACAAAGGCTATATGATGGCTTAATAAACTATTTTGAAATAATTTAATAATTAATAAGTAGTCTAAGAACACATATTAAACATAATTTGAAATAAGTTTAAGAACTGGAAATAAACAGTTATTTTCGTAGTGTTTTAAATAGAAATAAAGCACATAAATTATTATGCTTATTTCAAAATCACATATCAAAATAAGAAATAAGTGCAGGATATACCTACACTTATGAAAATGTTGAGATTAGTTTAAAAATTTACGATCAAAAAAAAGAGGTGACTTATATGAGACAAGATTTAGCAAGATTAGAAACAGAACAAAGGAATATGGAAACAATTGATATCGATTTGATGTCAACCGCAGAAATAGTAGATATTATAAACAAAGAAGATCAAACAGTAGCCTTTAAGATAGCAGAACAAAAGGAAGCTATTACTAAACTAACTGATGCATATATCAAGACAATCGAAGAAGGTGGAAGGGTATTTTATATTGGTGCTGGTACATCTGGAAGATTAGGCTTCATTGATGCAGCAGAACTTGTTCCGACTTATGGAATTCCTGATGGGCAAGTTGAAGGCATTATGGCAGGAGGATTACCTGCAATGCGTAGGGCAAAAGAATTTGCAGAAGATCACGCTGATGAAGGCGTTAAAGATTTACAAGAAAGAAATTTTAATAATAGAGATTTATTAATCGGTGTAGCAGCAAGTGGTAGAACGCCATATGTCAAGGAAGCGATGAAATATGCTAAAGAAATTGGCGCTACAACCGGTTCAATATCATGTGTATCAAAAGCTGAAATATCAGAGTTAGCAGATTATCCAGTTGAGATAGTTACAGGCCAAGAAGTTGTATTAGGTTCAACAAGAATGAAGGCTGGTACAGCAGAAAAGTTAACTTTGAATTTGATTTCTACGACAGCATTCATAAGACTTGGACATACATATAAGAATCTGTTGATTGCTGACAAAGGACACCCAACAACTGAAAAAGCATATTATCGTCAAATACGTATGATTGCTCAAGAAACAGGAAAAGAAGATGAATTTGTTAAGAAGATATTTGATGAAAATGATCAAAATGCTAAATTGACGGTATGTATTATTAAAACCGGATATACGCCAGAAAAAGCAAAAGAACTATTGGCTAAATATAATGGTCGCTTAAGAGAAGCATTAAAAACGCTAGGTATTGATTAATTTAACTACTAATTAGAAATATATTTAAAAATTTTCAATATTGTATATTAGATGTTCTAAAGGTTAGATTCCCGGCCGCTCGTTTTTTTGTCAAGACACAAAAAAACACATCTTACGATGTGCAATTGTCTTTCCTGGAGCAGGTGATGGGAATCGAACCCACATAGTCAGCTTGGAGGGCTGAAGTTCTACCACTGAACTACACCTGCAAACAGTGGTGACTCGACCGGGAATCGAACCCGGGACCCTCTGATTAAAAGTCAGATGCTCTACCGCCTGAGCTACCGAGTCATTGGCTGGGATGGCTGGGATCGAACCAGCGAAATGACAGAGTCAAAGTCTGTTGCCTTACCACTTGGCTACATCCCAAAGTGGTGGAGAGGGGCAGATTCGAACTGTCGAACTCGTAGAGAGCTGATTTACAGTCAGCCGCGTTTAGCCACTTCGCTACCTCTCCATCAACTTACATTTGCGCAAATATTGAACTTGCGCTTTAATATAGTACCATAATAAACAATCTTTATCAATATTATTAATGATATTAATAATATTTTTTATTAGTTATATGCTGGTTTTTTGACAGCTTTGTACTTGTATTATAATGATTTTGATAGAGGTACTAATAATGAAAGATTTATGTGGATATAAAAATGGTATTAATTTTGGCGGATGGTTTTCTCAATGTGACTATTCAATAGATAGATTGGATAACTTTATCTTGGAAAGTGATTTCAAAAAAGTAAGCGAATGGGGAATGGACCACGTACGTATTCCTGTAGACTATAATATTGTTCAAAATGAAGATTGTAGTTATAAACAAGATGGCTTCGATAGAATAGAAAGATGCATTCAATTATGCAAAAAATATAACCTTAACATGGTATTAGATTTGCACAAGACCATTGGCTATAGTTTTGATGATAAAGAAAAAGAAGAAGGTTTCTTTTTCAAAGCTGAATATCAAGAGAATTTCTATAATCTGTGGGTAGAATTCGCTAAACGTTTTTCAAAGTATGAAGATATATTAGCATTTGAGCTTTTAAATGAAGTTACTGATATAGCATATAAAGACGCTTGGAATTTAATTGCATCTGAGTGCATAAAAAGAATAAGAGAAATAGCGCCAACGATAAAAATCTTGATTGGTGGATACTACAATAATGCGGTATGTGCAGTTAAAGATATTGACGTTCCATTTGATGAAAATATAATTTTAAATTTCCATTGTTATGAACCATTAATATTTACGCATCAAGGAGCATATTGGATAAAGAATATGGATACTAGTTTTAGAAC
>JAGHUL010000057.1 GCA_018064825.1 Candidatus Colivicinus equi | reverse complement strand
ATGGACACAATTTGTGTTGGTAATCCTATATTTGAATTTGGTTCTATATACAATGCTTTTGAGGGATATGGACTAACCGATGAAAAACGTGTTTCTAAATTCTTACATTTAGATATAGATACTTGTAAACATATTTTGGTTCGTACTATTCAACTATATTATGGTGTTGAAGATGTTACTGAAATCATATATAAGTGTAAAGTTGTTGGTTTAACTAGAGCTTTGCGTAGGACTATAAAGAGAGAGCCTGATAATGTAGAGTATATCAATTGCGTAAAACCATTACTATTAGAAGCAATTGACCACGTTGACACATTAATTATTTAAAAGTTTTATATTGAAGATAGTAATATCTTCAATATTTTTGATGGGAGATTATATGAATAGATATAAAAAAATCACATTGTTACATTCTAACGATATGCACGGTGACTTTTTAGCTGAACAAATTGATGATAAACTTGTCGGCGGTATTTCTATGCTTTCTGGTTATATCAATAAAGTAAGACAAGAAGAACCAAATACAATCTATTGTATAGCAGGGGATATGTTTAGAGGGTCTGTTATTGATAGTGAATTCCAGGGATTATCTACTATCGAAATAATGAATATGTTGGCTCCAGATGTTGTCACTATTGGAAATCATGAGACTGACTATGGATTAGCTCATCTTTTGTTTATTGAAAAGTGTGCTAATTTCCCAATCATAAATGCGAATCTTCATGTAACGATGAATAATTCTCGTTTATTTAGACCTTATGAAATATTAAATATAGATGGAATGAAGATTTTGTTTATTGGTGTTATCACTCAAGAAGTAATAGCTAGTACTAAACAAAATGATATCATTGGTACTTTTGTTGATATTGATGATGCTGCTGAAGAAATAGGCAAGATTTGTAATGCTTTTAATACTATCGATATTGATTTTACAGTATTACTTACTCATATCGGTTTTGATGAGGACATTAAACTTGCAGAAAAATTAGATCCTGCTTGGGGTGTTGATGTCATTATCGGTGGACATTCTCATACATTTTTAGACAAACCTGCTATGGTCAATGGAATTCCTATTGTTCAAGCTGGTACTGGTACAGATCAAATTGGTAGATTTGATATTATCGTTGATACAGATAATAACTGTATTGATACCTTTACTTGGTCTACTATTCCTATCAATGATAAGAATTGTCCAAAGGATGATAAAATTGAAACTTTAATTAATGCGATGAAAGAGAAAACAGATCTTAAATACGATCGTGTTATTTGTCGTATTTCTCGTAAACTAAATCATGAAAATAGATACAAACAAACACAACTAGGCGCATTTGTTGCCGACTGTTTAAAGCAAGCACTTGGACTTAATATGTATTTAGTTGCTTCAGGTGAAATAAGAACTAAGAGTTTAGATCAAATCGTTACGTATCGTGATTTAGCTGAAATGTTCCCATTCTCTCAGTGCTGTTATTCAATGAATATTAAAGGTGAACAACTAAAGAGGATGTTTAAGTATGTTCTACGTGATGAAACATGGGATTCTTCATATCATGGCGAGTTTTATCAAGTATCTACCGGACTAACTATCACATATAATAGAACTACTCATGAGTTTGTTACATTCTCATATAAAGGCTATCCTGTTAATGATGATGATATCTTTACTGTAGGCATGACTGATTATCATTTCAAAAACTTTGAGTATATATTTGGTTTCTCTAGAGATGAAATTGATGCGAATAGAAAACCAAGGAAAGTCGCAACTAATAACCTAGAAACTTTACTTGAATTTTTACCTGAATACCATGATATTGATCCTGATGGAGAATATCGTATTCAAATAATTGATTAATTAAAAGGAACTATCGCTTGATAGTTCCTTATTAATTTAACATTCTTCAATTGCTTTATATAATCGTTCTCTAATATCTTTCTTTACTTCTTCTGGAGCAAATGAATGATTAATAGAGTTAAGATTCATTAAGATTAAATCTTCGAATTCAAATCCCATTTCGTTTAAGCAATGATCATATTCTTGGTCTAATGTTGTTCTAGACATTGTCATATTATCAGTATTGATTGTAACAGGGATACCCATA
>JAGHUL010000026.1 GCA_018064825.1 Candidatus Colivicinus equi | reverse complement strand
ACCTTTAATATGCATAAAAAAAGAGGTTTTACAACCTCAAATTTTATTGAACGTTTGCAACAGCTTTAGCTAAAGCAGCTTTTTGCCTTGCAACATAATTTTTATGTTTTAAATGGCTAGTTACAGCTTTATCTAAAAGAGAATTAGCTTCATTAAATGCCTTTGTTGCAGCTTCTTTATCTTTAGCTTCTACTGCTTTATTTACTTTCTTAATAGCAGTTTTTAATCTTGATTTTTCAGCAGCATTCTTTAAGTTAGCTTTAGCATTTGTAAGAGCTCTCTTTTTTTGAGATTTTATATTTGCCATAAATCCTCCTTATTTAACGCTTTATTATTCTACCAAAGAGTCTAAAAAAATGCAATAATATTACTATGAATGAACGAATAATATTTATGGGCACTCCTAAACTTGCGGCCTATATTCTAGAGGGTTTGATTAATGCAAACTATAATATTGTAGCTGCAGTATCTCAACCTGACAAAGAAGTAGGTAGAAAGAAGGTTTTAACACCTAGTGAAGTTAAGACTGTTGCTTTAAAATACAATATTCCTGTTTTTACTCCTAATAAGATTAGAAACGAATACGAAGATATTCTTGCTTATGAGCCTGATTTAATTATTACTAGTGCTTATGGCCAGATTATTCCTAAAGCTATTTTAGATTATCCTAAATATCATTGTGTAAATACGCATGGTTCTTTATTGCCTCTGCATAGAGGCGGTGCACCAATTCAAAGAGCAATTATTAACGGCGATAAAGTAACTGGTATGACACTTATGTATATGAATGAATTAATGGATGATGGTGACATTCTTTATCAAAGGCAGATTGATATTGATATACATGATACCAATTCTTCATTATTTGATAAATTAGCAGTTTTAGGGTTAGATATGCTTCTTGAATATTTACCTAAACTATTTAAAGGAGATGTTCATCCAATTAAACAAGATGCTTCTTTGGCTACTTTTTCTTATAACTTAACTAAAGAAGAAGAACACATTGATTTTGATGATAACGTATTAAACGTATATAACCACATTAGAGGAATGTTAGATAACCCTGGATGTTAT
The DNA here is from genome assembly GCA_018064825.1 of Candidatus Colivicinus equi. Taxonomy (GTDB): domain Bacteria; phylum Bacillota_I; class Bacilli_A; order Erysipelotrichales; family Erysipelotrichaceae; genus Colivicinus; species Colivicinus equi. Next base: position 3,946 of record JAGHUL010000026.1, on the reverse strand, counting down.
GGTTTATTAGATAATAAAAAATATAAATTAATGAAAGTATTTTATGAAGAAAGTGATAATACTACTCCTAATAAGTTTTATGGTTTAGTAGATGATTATATACGTATTGATTGTATAGATGGTTTTATTAAAGTTTATGAGATAAAACCTGAAGGAAAGAATACGATGAAAGCAAAAGATTTTTATAATGGTGCTGGAAGAAATTTAGTAGGTAAGTATTTTGGATAAGAATAAGATTAGAAATTTCTCAATAATTGCTCATATCGATCATGGTAAATCAACTTTAGCTGATCGCATTTTGGAATTGACTAATACTTTGACAAAACGTGAGATGCAAGATCAAATTCTTGATTCATTAGATCTTGAAAGAGAAAGAGGCATCACCATTAAATTAAATGTTGTCCAACTTAAATACAAAGCAAAAGATGGAGAAATATATACCTTACATCTAATTGATACTCCAGGGCATGTCGATTTTTCTTATGAAGTATCTAGATCTTTAGCTGCTTGTGATGGCGCTATTCTAGTTGTTGATGCATCTCAAGGGATTGAGGCACAAACACTTGCGAATACATATTTAGCTTTAGATAATGATTTAGAGATTTTGCCAGTAATTAATAAGATTGATTTGCCTTCAGCAGATATCGATAGAACTAAAAAAGAGATTGAAGATATCATAGGATTAGATTGTAGCGAAGCACCATGCATTAGCGCTAAAACTGGCTTGAATGTTGAAGATGTTTTAGAAAGCATTGTTAAGAATGTTCCTTTTCCAAAAGGAGACGTAAATAATCCTCTAAAAGCTTTAGTATTTGATTCGTATTATGATTCTTATCGTGGTGTTGTTGTTTTTGTATGTATTAAAGATGGTTCGGTAAAAGTTGGCGATAAGATTAAGTTTATTCAAGAAGGAGCCGAATACGAAGTAACAGAAGTTGGTGTTAAGACTCCTTACGAAGTAAAGAGAAATCAATTAGAAGTAGGTGAGGTAGGTTATATTTGTGCCTCAATTAAATCAATTAAAGATATACATATCGGTGATACGATTACGTTATCAAACAATCCTTGTTATAAGCCTCTAGCTGGATATCGTAAGATGAACCCAATGGTTTATTGTGGCATGTATCCAACAGATAATAATAAATATAATGATTTACGTGATGCTTTAGAGAAATTGCAATTAAATGATTCCAGTCTTACTTTTGAGCCTGAATCTTCTAAAGCTTTAGGATTTGGTTTTAGACTTGGATTCTTGGGTCTACTTCATATGGAAGTTGTTCAAGAAAGATTGGAAAGAGAATACGATTTAAATTTAATCGCTACTGCGCCTAGTGTTGTATATAAGGTAAATTTAACTGATGGTTCAACAATATATGTTGATAATCCGTCTATGATGCCTGAAGCAACGATTATTGATTCAATAGAAGAGCCATATGTAAAGGCGTCTATCATGGTTCCTAATGAATATATCGGTGCTGTTATGCAACTATCACAAGATAAGCGTGGTGAATATCGTGAAATGATTTATATTGATGATAATCGTAATCAATTAGTTTATGATATGCCTTTATCAGAAATAATATTTGAATATTTCGATAAACTTAAATCTGTTTCTAGAGGTTATGCATCTTTAGATTATGAAATATCAGGTTATCGAAAATCTAATCTATGTAAGATGGATATCTTAATTAATGGTGAAATTATTGATGCTTTATCAATAATTGTGCATCGTGATTTTGCATATCATAGAGGGCAAGCTATTACGGTTAAATTAAAAGAGTTACTTCCAAAACAACAATTTGAGATTCCAATTCAAGCTGCGATAGGCAATAAGGTATTAGCTAGAACAAACATCAAGTCATTAAGAAAAGATGTTTTAGCTAAATGTTATGGTGGCGATATTTCTCGTAAGAAGAAATTACTAGAAAAACAAAAAGAAGGTAAGAAGCGAATGAAGGCTGTTGGTTCTGTTGAGATTCCACAAGAAGCATTCATGGCTGTGCTTGCTTTAGATGATGACAAGAATTAATCATTTATATATACATGTACCTTTCTGCAAGACAATATGTTCATATTGCGATTTTTGTCATCGAGTTTATAACACTAATCTTGTTTCTAAATGGTTATCACAACTAGACAAAGAAATAATAGATAAGTGTCATGATGAATATTCAACGATATATATAGGTGGTGGAACTCCTACATGTCTATCTTGTTATGAGCTAGATAAGCTTTTATCATTAATCGATGATTATAGTAGAAAAGTTAAAGAATATACAATCGAAGTTAATCCCGAAACCATTGATGAAGATAAAGTTAAGATATTATGTAAGCACCACATTAATCGAATCTCAATGGGTGTTCAAAGTACTGATAATAGCTTATTGAAACTAATGAATAGAAACCATGATTTTGAAATGGTTAAAGAGAAAATAGCACTTCTAAGAAATTATGGTTTAAACAATATTTCTATTGATTTGATGTATTCTCTCCCAAATCAATCTATGGATATTCTAAAAAAGAGTTTAAACGATATGATTAGTTTAGATGTTCCACATATCTCGATATATTCTTTGACAATAGAAGAGAATACAGTCTTTGGCAAAAAGGGGTATAAGTCATTAGATGATGAAATAGAAGCAGATATGTATGAATACATCAATTCTTATTTAACATCAAAAGGTTATATACAATACGAAGTATCAAATTATTGTAAAAAGGGATATGAGTCAAAACATAACCTAGGGTATTGGAATTATGACAATTTCTTAGGCCTTTCTTTAGCTGCTTCTAGTAAGATAGATAATTATCGTTATACTAATACTTTTTCTTTTGACGAATATTTTAATGATTATAATGCAAAGAGCGAAGATATTCTATTAACTGTTGATGATCTTAAATTTGAGAATATAATGATGTCTTTAAGAACGATATATGGCCTAAATATAAAAGAATTTAATGAGAAATATAATTGTGATTTATTAGTTGAATATAAGAAGGGAATAGATAATCCTAATATTGTTATTGAAAATGGATATCTGAAGTGTACAAATTTAGAATTATTAAATAATATACTTTTAGATTTTATGAATTAGTATAATATATGTGAGATTAATATGGAAAAGAAAAGAAGCGCTGGCATTTTAATGCCGATATCATCATTGCCATCTAATTACGGGATTGGAACTTTAGGCAAAGAAGCATATAAGTTTGTCGACTTTTTGGTGAAAGCTAAACAATCTTATTGGCAGATATTACCTTTAGGTCCTACTAGTTATGGCGATTCTCCATATCAATCTTTTTCTTCTCATGCGGGCAATCCATATTTTATTGATTTAGATTTATTGATAGAAGATGGCTTATTGGATAAAAAAGATTTAAGAGGTTTGAATCCTAAGAATAAGAATTATATCGATTATGGTTTTATATATGAAACTAGGTTTAAGGTTTTGCATAAAGCATATAAGAATGGTTTTAAGAAAGATATCAACAGTTTCTATAATTTTATAGATAGTAATCCATTTATCGCAGACTATGCGTTTTATATGGCTATAAAAGAACATTTTGATATGAAGTCTTGGATAGATTGGCCTGATGAAGATATTAGAAGAAGAAAATCGGAAGCAATTGATAAATATAAAGAACTATTGAAAGATAAAATATATTTTTATGAATATCTTCAATTTCTATTCTTTAAACAATTTAATAATTTAAAACAATATATGAACGATTTGGGTATCAAGTTAATAGGTGATGTGCCTATCTATATACCGTTAGATTCATGTGATTGTTGGATGAATCCTGAATGCTTTGAATTAGATGAAAACTACGTTCCTAAAGCTGTAGCAGGAGTACCACCTGATTATTTCTCTGCAGATGGTCAATTGTGGGGCAATCCTTTATATAACTATGAATATATGAAATCTAATGGCTACAAATGGTGGAT
>JAGHUL010000050.1 GCA_018064825.1 Candidatus Colivicinus equi | reverse complement strand
TTATCAAAAGTTCCATTTATGATTTATAATGCTGATGTAAAAATTAAAGATGGTTCATATGGATTAAGTAATATTGCTGCAACTGTATTTAAACTACTTGATTTAGATATCCCTGAAACTTGGGAAGAAGCGATGATATAATAACTAGTCGCTATTGCAGGACGCAATAACTTATATAAACTTTATAAGATGGATTTAGCTTAAAGTGAATCACCCTCAGACTGAGGGCGATTCACTTTTTCTTAAATATCGTTGACACCTTTTCTTTGCAGGTGTTATATTTATCTTACAATGGTATATATGGTATACCATAATTGAAAGATAATTCAAAGAAAAGGAGAGAAAATGATTTGCAATGTTAGAATAGACGATCGTTTAATTCATGGACAAACCGTTACGATGTGGATTCCTCATTTTAGAGCTACACATACAGTAATTGTGAGCGATGAAATCGCACGCGACGAAACAAGGAAAGCAATACTAAAAATGGGCTGTCCTCAGTCAACAAAGTTGTCAATTTTTTCAATAGACACAGCTCTTGAAAAATTAGGAAGACATATTGATGACGATATTAGAATCATGCTCTTATTCAATGATCCTAAGCCAATTGTTGATTTAATAAAAAAAGGTTTCAAGATTGACGCAGTAACTGTTGGAAATATGTCTAATAAGACAGGAGCTAAATCTATTAGAAAAACCATTTTTGTTACCGAAAAGGATAAAGAAGCACTATTAGAACTTGATAATTTAGGTGTTAAATTAATTTCACAAATGGTTCCAAACGAACCAGAAGATACAAGTGTCATTGATGACATTAGAAAGGCGTAGATATGGAAAAAGCAACTGTAATGGGTTATGTGAGAGAACAGCCTGCAAGACTTAAATATGTATTTGAGAATAGAGAAGAATTTATTAATCCTTTTAGAGAAGTATTTGAGAAAAAGAATATTAAAAAAGTTATTTTTCTAGGTTCAGGAACTTCTTACAATGCTGGTGTAATTGCATGTTATTATTTTAAGCAAATAGTTGGAATTGATGCTCAAGTATTTTTCCCTACCATGTATACGAATTATGAAAAAGCCGATTGGTCGTATTCTTTAAAGAAAGATGAAATATTATTTGTAGGTATTTCTCAATCTGGAACCTCAATATCAACAATCAACGCGATTAAGAAAGTACACGAAGAAGGATATTTTACTTTAGTGTTTACAGGAAACCTGGAAAGTGAGATTACGAAATATGCAGATGTAAAAACTCATGAATTAGTTGGACCAGAATTGACTCCTCCAGAAACAAAAGGCTATACAGTAACTTTGATTAGTTTATATTTATTCGCAATCAATGCTGCTAATGTAAAAGGAGTGTTGTCTGATAGTGATTTCTTGAAAGCCGAAGATGAATTAAAAGATCTAGTAAACAATTTCCAAACAGTAATAGATGAATCTGAATCTTGGTATGAAAAAAATAAAACAACCATTGTGAACAGCGATAGAATATATTGCTTGGGTTATGGAGTAGACTTTGGCACTTGCTATGAAGCACAACTTAAAATTGGCGAAATGTTAAGGGTTCCGTCAATAATATATGAAATGGAAGAATATACTCATGGTCCAACAATGGCCATAACAAATAATATGACAATCTTTATGGTTGGATCAGACGATTGTGAATACGAAAGATTAAAATTCTTCAATAAAGTTTTCAAAAAGTATAATTCAAGAGTTCATGTAATTACGTGCAAAGATTTTGATGGAGATAAAAGAGATTGCTTATTCAGTGTTAAAGCAAACAAATACATTGCTCCATTGATGTATGCTGTCCCATTCCAATTCGTTGCTGCTCAAGGTGCAGCTGATATCGGAATAGATACCAGCATAGATCCATTCGAAGAAAGACTTGCTCATTTATAATAGTATTTTTCACGAAAAGAATATCGTTAATTGCGATATTCTTTTCATTATTATTTTTGAATTATTATCAGATAAATTGATAGCTAATATTACGCTTCATAAAAAACAAGTCTTTTTTTGGTGTGCTATAATAAAAAATATGAATAAGGAAGTTGAAAAACCAATAACGATAGAAAGAAGCACAAAAGCATATTATTCAACTACTTCTCTATTAAAAAAGTACGGATATAATTATCAAGTAATTGTATTAAAAAAAGATATTATTGAAGCAAATAAAACCATAAGCAATGAATTAAACATTCCTTTGGCTAGCAACGTTTATGAAATTAAGAGATTGGTTATAGTTGAAGACAAACCAAAAGCAATAGAAACATCTTTCATTGCTGCAGAATTAATACCTGATTTTTATAGCATAAACATCGAAAACAAACCGTTGTATACAATCTTAAATGATAAATATAATATCCAAATTGACAAAAGTGAGGAAAGAATTATCGTTGCAGAGGCTACCAAATCTGAAAGAGAATTACTCTCTTTAAAAGATGATTTAGATGTAATGGTGATTAACGGAAGCAGTGGTGACAAAACCGGTAGAATAGTAGAACTATATCAGACCGTTGCTGTATATAATTTTTTTGAATTCAAAGGGGTGAATTTACATTAATGAACTACAGAACTACGCCATTATACATACAATTGGCAGATAGTATAAAAAGTAAGATAATAAACGGAACTTACGAAGTGGGAAGCAAGATTCCTTCTGAAAGGGATATGTCGTTGTCTTATGGCATAACTAGGGTTACTGTTAGAAGAGCACTAGATAAACTAATAAAAGATGGAATATTGGTAGCGAACGTGGGGTCTGGGACATATGTCACAAAGATGCCGGAAGCTGAAAAAAGAATTAATCTAGGTGAAGGATCTTCAAGTAGACTTACTCAAGATATTCGAATGGGTGGTATGAATCCTTCGAAAAAGATAATTAATGTTGAACATATAAAAATTTCAGAAGAATTAAAAACATATTTCAAGAATGAGAGTTACGTATATAGATTAACAAGACTCATGCTTATTGATGATAAGCCATATGCCGTTCAGGTAGTTCATCTACCAAGTAGTTTATTTGAAGGCTTTGAACGATGCGATTTTAAAAAGACGTCATTATATGATTATATGGAGTCGGAAAATCATATGCCGGTCGAAATAAAAACAGCACTAAGCATATCTAAACTGCCAAAGGAATACTTAAAATATCTAAAAATAATAAATGATAAGAAGGTGTTCTATTTCCGATATATAGGATATGACAAAGATGATAACACTGTCGAATTTACTCAATCATATAATTTAACAGAATACACAGAATTTAAATTTACAATCAAGCGTTTCTAAAATGCTTGATTTTTTTATTTTTCACATTAATTTCGTTGACACCTTTTCTTTGTAAGTGGTATATTTATCTTACAATGGTATATATGGTATACCATAATTGAAAGATAATTCAAAGAAAGGGGGAAAAATGATTAAAGTTCTAAGAATTGACGATCGTTTAATGCATGCTCAAGTTACTTTTGGATGGGCCCAAAATTTTAACGTTAAAGGTATTTTAATAATATCTGACCACGTTGCAAATGATCCAACTATGAAAATGGCTGCTGAATTTGCAAAACCAGAAGGAATGAAATTGTGGATTAAAACGGTTGATGAAGGAATTGCTGTTTTAGAAAAACTAAATGGTTTCAGTTATAATTCTATGGTTTTAGTTGAAAATCCAGCAGTTGCTTTAAAAGTATGTCAGAACTGCGATCTGATTAAGTACGTTAACATGGGTGGACAACGTGTTGGCGCTGGTCGTAAATCTATTCTGGATACTATTTGGGTTTCTGATCAAGATTTACTAGATTTGAAATCTATCGAAGACTTAGGGGTAACTGTTGAAGTCCAGAAGATGATTACTGACCCAGGTTATCCTTTGAAGAATTTCTTATAAGTATTACTTAATTTAACGAAAGGAAAATAATATGGAAATTACAGTATTACAAGCGTTATTAATTGGTGTTGTTGCTGCGTTTACTTGTATTGAAGGCGACTTCATGGGTGAATGTAAGCTAAGAGAACCATTAGTTACTGGTTTCTTGGTTGGTTTGATTCTAGGCGACCCAGTTAAAGGTACAATAATCGGTGGTCAATTGCAACTTATTTGGATGGGTGCCACAGGTATCGGTCTATCTGCACAATTAGATATTGGATGTGGTGGTACTATTGGTACAGCATTCGCTATCATGACTGGAAGTGGTGCAGAAGTTGCGGTTGCATTAGGTTTACCAGTATCTATTTTGATGCAATCATTAAACGTATTAAAAATGACTGCTTTGTCAGGTTTAATGCATAAAGCTGATAGCTTAGCTCTAAAGGGCGATATGAAAGGTATGGCTCGTTTACATTGGATGGGATTTGTTATTGACTTATTGGAATACACAATTCCAGTATTCATTTGTGTATACTTCGGAGCTAGTGCTGTTGAACAATTAGTAAATGGCCTACCTCAATGGGTATTAAATGGTTTAGGTGCAGTATCTGCATTATTACCAGCATTAGGTTTCGCTATGTTGCTACAAATCTTAATCACTCCAAAACTAATCCCATACTTCGTGCTAGGTTTCGCAATTGCTGCTTACACAGGATTAAATATGTTATGCATCACTTTAATCGCTGTTGCTATTGCTCTAGTTATGTATCAACTACTTTCTAAACAACAAACTACTGTTCAAACAGTAGATGACGAGGAGGATCTATAATGGCTAAAAATGATATTATCAGTGCTGAAAATAACATCACTGTAAGTGATTTTAAAAAGACTTTCTGGCGTTCGTTTACTATTTTAGGAACATATAATTACGAAAGAATGGAAGCTTTAGGCTTCAACTATAGTATTTTCCCAGAACTTGAGAAAATCTATAAAGATGATCCTGAAGGATTAGCTCAAGCATTAGCACGTCATATGGAAGTGTTCAATATGACTGTTGCTCCTTCTCCATTTGTTATGGGTATTGCTATTGCGATGGAAGAACAATATAAACGTGATCCAGAGAATTTTGATGTAAGTTCAATAAATGCTGTTAAGATGTCTCTAATGGGACCTCTATCTGGTATTGGCGATACTTTCTTCTGGGGTATATTTAGAATTCTAGCTGCAGCAATTGGTTGCTCATTTGCTTCTCAAGGAAATTTAATTGCTCCATTCATATTCTTGATTCTATTCAACGTTCCACAATTTATTTGCCGTTGGTATTGTTTAAAGATCGGTTATAAGAACGGTAATGATTTCTTAGTAAAAATGCAACAAGGCGGACAAATGAATCTATTTACATATTGTTCAGGTATTGTTGGTGTTATTGCTGTTGCGTGTATGATAGCTACTCAAATTTCACTTCACTGTCCTCTTGAATTCACTATTTCAGGAACAACAATTGTTTTACAAGAATACATCGATCAAATTTTACCTTGTCTATTGCCATTAACAGCAACTTTAATTGTTTACTACTTCTTAAAAAAGAAAACAAAGGTTAGCCATATTATGGCTGGATTAATCATCCTTGGATTTATTTGCGGTGTATTAGGAATTTTAGGATAAAGGAGCAAATATGAGGGTTAATGAAGAAGATTTAAAAAAACTCATTATTGAACGTGGAAACTTAGCAGTTAAAGAAAGAGAGAATGTCGAAAAAATAGCTGATGAGATTTCACGTAATGGATTTGAAAACATTTTCTTTGCAGGATCTGGTGGCTCTATTACAACTATTTGTCATTTTCCACGCATAATTAGAAAACTTTCAAACATTCCAGCTTATGCTGAAGAAGCTGCTGAATTGATGTATTCAAATTATAACTGTTTAAATGAAAAATCATTAGTAGTTATTATGGCAAAAACTGGAACAATGAAAGAGAGTGTTGAACTATCAGAATATTGTAAAGCACATAATATTCCAACTGTTGGCTTTGTAATGATAGACAATACACCAGTGGCTAATAATGTAACATATAAGATTTTAATTGATAAGTTCTCTGAACCAATTAGATTCTTACCTATGTATTATTTAATCTTTAGATTATTAAAGAATCATGGAGATTTTGAAGACTACGATGAATTTGCAAACGAAATAGCTAATATTCCTGCTGGCTTAGTTGAAGTTATAGATAATTTCAAAGATGAAGCTAAGGAATATGCAAGAAAATACTTTAATGAAGATTTCCAACTATGGATTTATAGTGGCATCAATTATGGTGAAGCATTGAAGTATTCTGCTGATGTTGCAGAAGAATTATTCCGTCAAAAAACTCAAGCAATGAATTCTGGTGAATTCTTCCACGGCTGTTTAGAAATAGTCCAAGATGACATGAGCATTGTAATGTTGATGAGCGAAGATGAATCTCGTCCTATGGATGAACGTTGTCTTAAGTTCTTGCAAAAGTATGCAAGTGGCAAACTATGGGTTATTGATACAGCAAAATTTGAAATGAAAGGTATTAGTAAGAAATTCCGCAAATACATTTCTCCAATAATTTTAACAGTATGTATTGAAGATTTGTTCGCTGAATATATGATGGATTTCTCTGGCAAGAATCATTCTACTAGAAGATACTATCAAATCGTTGAATACTAATAACATTAAGTTGACTTCCAGCAATGGAAGTCAACTTGTTTAAATTAATGATAAAAGGTATTATATTTGATTTTGACGGTGTAATTATTGATAGTGAAAACAAAAGTGTTAAAGATAATATTAAATTTTTGAAGGAAAATGGATTAGAAAATCCAAATATCGATGAAGTTAAGGCTCTAGTAGGAACAACTGATATTGACAATTACAAGTACATGCAAAAGGTACTAAATATCTCATACGAAGAAGCTAAATATAAATTAGAAGAATATATACTTGCTCATCCCTATGTTGCTAGCGAATTAGTTTATCCAGAAATATATAAACTTTTAGAAAAAGTACACGGGAAAATTAAAACAGCTATAGCCTCTAACTCGCCATACGCGTATGTCTCAAGTATGCTCCATGATGGTAGTCTGGAAAAATACTTTCAATACGTTATATCTGGCAGAGATTTAGGATCACACAAACCTGATCCAACGATTTATTTACATACAGCAAAAGTAATTGGAATAAACCCTGATGAATGTTTAGTTGTTGAAGATTCTCCAAACGGCATAGAGGCAGGAAAAAGAGCTGGCATGACAGTCGTTGGGCGTTATGATGATTTTCTTCAGTTAGATGTATCAAAAGCAGATTATATTATTAAGAATATAAGTGAAATAGAAGATATATTGATTAAGGAAGGAGTTTTGCAATGATTGGAATTATTGTTACGGGTCATGGAAATTTTGCTTCAGGATTAGAATCAAACTTAAATCTTATTATTGGAAATGTCGACAACATTATAGCTGTTGATTTTGAAAAAAGCGATTCTCCAGATTCGTTAGAATCAAAGATAGACAATGCTATTGAAAAACTAAGCAATTGCTCAGGAATAATACTATTTACGGATCTATTAAATGGTACGCCATTTAATGTAGCGATAAAAAAAGCTGTGTCAAATCAGAAAATAAGACTTGTATATGGCGTCAATGCCGCAATGCTTCTTGAATTATCAACAAAAATGAGTTTTTCAGATTCATTAGATGACATGGTAAATGAAGCGATTGAAACAGGAAAACAACAAATTGGTCTATTTACTGTAAAGAAAAGTATTGAGGAAGACGAGCTATAAAAATGAATAAAGCTATAATTATCCTTTTGGTTTTAGTTGCACTGTTTATTGGACAAATAATTATTGAGCGAATTTCGCGCAAAAAAGCTCTAAATAAACTGTATGAGCTTATATCAAAAAAAGAGTTTTCAAAATTCGAAGAGCTAATAAATCAAAAGAAAACTATTCGTGCATTAGGAGTGTTTAATAGTGAATATTTGAAATTAAATGTATATAAGATGCAGAAAAAGGATAATAAAATAGATAGCCAAATATTGTTTATAAAAAATAACGTTAATATGAATAAAAAACAAAAACAAGTTTTTTACGAAGAAGCATTTGGCTATTATGTTACTAATCACAAGAAAAACGAAGCGCTTCAATACTTAACGTATGTAAATGATAATTGTAATGAATATACATATAAAAAATGTAAGACACTCTATGACATTATCATCAAACAAGACGTTAGTTATTTAGACGCTTTGTTAGAAGAAATAAAAGATCCAGGTCTAAGCAAGAATGTATTGCTAGAAAAATACTCTTTGATAATTAAAATATACGAAAACTTAAACGACAAGAAGAATATTAAACATTATCAAGAATTAATTAAAGATTTGCTGAAATAAGCACTATAAAAATACCACTTTAAATCGGCGATTTGAATAAACATGGGGTTTTTAAGGAATAACACCTTTGAATAAACATGGGGATTTAATCGCAAAAGACAAATTTAGACCAGATGGAGGTCACT
>JAGHUL010000017.1 GCA_018064825.1 Candidatus Colivicinus equi | reverse complement strand
TTGAACTTCTTTAAATTGTTGACAACCTTCGAACCAAAGAAAGTAGTTCCGTCTTCTAATGTTGGTTCATATATTATTACTTCTGCACCCTTTGCTTTGATACGTTTCATAATACCTTGAATTGAAGATTGTCTGAAGTTATCAGAATTAGATTTCATCGTTAAACGATAAACGCCTACAACACCTTGTTTTTCCTTGCTAGCATCATATTGACCATTAGATTCATAACATCCAGCAATTTCTAATACTTTATCCGCAATATAATCTTTCCTTGTTCTATTAGATTGAACGATGGCTTCAATCAAATTTTCAGGAACATCTTTAAAGTTGGCTAATAATTGTTTTGTATCTTTTGGTAAACAATAACCGCCATAACCAAATGATGGATTGTTGTAATGTGTGCCAATACGCGGATCCAAACATACACCATCAATAATTGATTTTGTATCTAGGCCTTTAGATTCCGCATATGTATCTAGTTCGTTAAAGTAAGATACTCTTAATGCTAAATAAGTGTTAGCGAATAGTTTAACAGCTTCTGCTTCAGTAACACCCATAATAAGTGTGTCGATATTTTCTTTGATAGCTGCACCCTTTAATAAATTCGCAAAAGTATTAGCAGCTTCCATTTCTTCTTTATTATTCAAATCACAACCAACAATAATTCTTGATGGATATAAATTATCATATAGGGCTTTTGATTCTCTTAAGAATTCAGGTGAGAATAATATCTTGTTTGTTTTTCTTTCCTTTCTTACTCTTTCTGTATATCCAACAGGGATTGTAGACTTAATCACAATATATGCATTAGGATTAATATCCATAACTAAATCTATAACCGTTTCTACAGCGCTAGTATCAAAGAAGTTTTTCTTAGGATCGTAGTTAGTAGGAGCTGCTACGACAACGAAATCAGCATCTTTATAAGCGTATTTTGCATCTAATGTCGCTTCTAAATCTAAGTCTTTGTTCGCAAGATAATCCTCTATGTAGTCATCTTGAATTGGTGATTTACGATTATTAATCAAATCAACTTTTTCTTGAATGATATCAACAGCCTTTACTTTATTGTGTTGAGATAATAAAGTCGCAATAGATAAGCCTACATAACCTGTTCCTGCAACAGCCACATTATATTTAGGCATATCATTTTTAACTTTCTTTTTTGTGACCTTCTCATAAATATCTTCAAGTTCAAATGATAACACTTCACTTAACGAACCTAATTGTTCAATTGATGGAACAAAAATGCCATTCTCTAACTTAGAAATAAGGGCTCTATTAATCCCTGTTTTCTTTGATAATTCTTCTTGAGATATTTTTAATTTCTTTCTGTTATTTTTAACAACATTCATTAATAATTCTTTGGATATTTTATTCATATTTTGTTACCTCTAATAATATTTTACCCATATATTTAAAAAAATACCATTATTGGTATTTAATTTGTTTCGTTTTTATTAATACTTATATTACGAAGCGGTAAAGCCAAGTATTTCTATCATCATTCCTAATACAAAATGTGGAATACATAAACCCCAAATTGATTTTTTGTTTTTTATAGATAATTCCAAATATCGATAATAGTATAAATGCGCCAATCATATAAGTAACGCCTAGATATATATGCAATGCAGCAAAATATAACGATGATACCACTATGGCAATCTCATCTGCATATTTTGCGGTCTTTTCAGTAGAAACCATTCTCTTAACACATTCATATACTAAGCCTCTAGATAGATACTCTTGAGAAATAACGCATACACCATACTCAATTCTTTCCAATATGGTGTACTTGCTAAAATCAAAGAAAACACCAGGTGGGTTATAAAAAGAAAATGATGGAACAAGTTTTATTAAAAGTAATTTAATAATGCACATGATAGCGACACTAACGACAGTCAAAATAGTATCTGTAACAATATGTTTCTTAACTCCAGTAGTTCTTAGTCCTAATTCATCAATCGTAAAACCACACACATAAATCGCTACTGGTGTAAATACTAAAGGAAGATACATAATAATTCTTCCAAACAAAGTAGAACTAATAGGATCTTCATCATTAATAAAAATTGCACAGGCAAACATCCACAAAGATAATAAAACTACAAGTATTGTAAAAATAACAGCAAAGTCTCTGTTCTTATTTTTGAGTTTTTCTTCTAAGGTTACATCATCAAAAGACAAGATGACACCTATTTTTTCGCTTTCATCCTTTAATGCAGAACTTGCGATATATAATGTTTTTAATTCGCTATTCGTTCTATATTGAATTCTCTTTTTGCGCACAGTCTTATTATCTGTGATTGCATCGATAATCATTTCATGAAATGCATCATTACTATTATCTTTAATTAAACGAGCATATTTTTCACCGATAATGCCGTCACTAACTTCAAGTATCTTCTTAGCTTTTGGATTAACACTAGAAACCGTGCCACCTTTATCGACGACAATAATGCCTTCTTCTATATCATGTATTAGTCTGTTAATATTAATTTCTGAATTTATAAACTTCTATTATGTTTTGTAGTGTTCTAATTAACTACTTAACCTTGAAATTATTTTTCACCAATCGACAAAGAAAAAACCTCAAGAAAATAAATCTTGAGGTTTCAGAATAATTTTTCTACTAATATATTAATAATTTTCGCAGTTTACTTCAAAATATGCTTGAGGATGTGCACAAGTTGGACATACATCTGGAGCCTTTTCACCTACTACGATATGGCCACAGTTACGGCATTCCCAAACTTTAACTTCTGATTTTGCGAATACTTCTTGAGCTTCAACGTTATGTAATAAAGCTCTATATCTTTCTTCATGGTGCTTTTCAATAGCAGCAACTAATCTAAATTTTTCAGCCAACTCTTTAAAGCCTTCTTCATCAGCAGTCTTAGCGAAACCATCATACATATCAGTCCATTCATAGTTTTCGCCTTCAGCAGCAGCTGTTAGATTTTGTGCAGTTGTACCGATACCATTTAATTCTTTGAACCATAATTTTGCGTGTTCTTTTTCGTTATCAGCAGTCTTTAAGAATAATGCTGCGATTTGTTCATAACCTTCTTTTTTAGCTTTAGAAGCAAAATAAGTATATTTGTTTCTAGCTTGAGATTCACCAGCAAAAGCAGCTAATAGATTTTGTTCAGTCTTTGTACCAACATATGGGTTAGCTGGTTCTTCAACTACTTCTAGATTGTCACCCTTTGCATGGCATAATGGACATTCTGGTTCTTTGCCATCTTCTACTTCAAATACTTGACCACAGATTTTGCATTTGTACTTTGTCATTTCCTTTTCTCCTTCAATCTTTTGCATTTCTCACAAACGTAATTAATCGTTAATTCGTAATAATCAAAATCAACACCGGTTTGCTTTAATAGAATCTTTCTCAAATCTTTGAACTCTAAATCAACTGTCTCTTTACATTTTGAGCATACTAGATGTCCATGATCACTTACGCTTTTGTCATAAACATCAGCTTTATTAGAAAACGAGATTCTTCTTAAACAGCCTTCTTCAGATAAACTATTTAAGACACGATAAACGCTAGCTAAAGAAATATCGACTTTTTTCTTTTTAGCTAATAGAAAGATTTCTTCAGCAGTCATGTGCTTATCTGAATCTTTTACTATTTCTAATATTTGTTGACTTAGCTTGCTCATAAAAATAAGAATAATTCTTGTTTTTATTATATCATCTATAACAGATTAATAATTATAGAATTAATCAAATTTGTTACAGTATCAAAAGAATAATTCTTGTTTACACGTTCAGTGAATTTATGGCCATCCTTGCCATAGGTTCCGACGTTTATTACCGGTATATTTAACTTCTTAATCTGCTTATATGGATAAAAATACTTGATTCCATGTTGCGGACAATTGTTCAACATCATCTCTATCTCTTCTTCACTATCGTTATTCGCTAGAAAACTCATATCAGATATATATGGATAGAACAATTTCATCTTAACGTTATCATCCACATCTTTTATTGCTTTATTTACAGCATTAATAAGTTTTTCTTCATCACACGCAACAGGCGAATAGAACATTGTTCCAAAAAACAAAATAACAACTGGATTCTTTTCTTTGTAATAGGTATATGATTTTTTGATTAGTTCATAACCAAATAAACGTAAATCCATCTGAGGGTTTTCTTTATGAAGATTTAGTGCATAATCCCTAATCTCTTTTTCGAAATTATTGTTTTGAGCACTTAGATACTTATACCACTCTTCATAAGTATAAACATTATTAACCCAAGGAAGTTTACGATAATCTTGATGATTTAGTTCGCAATATTTCTTATATTGTGAATTTAAATAATTAATAATATCTTCAAAACTATCAATCGCAATCTTTTTACATTTATTAATTACTTCACTAATTGAAGAATTGTAGATCAAATAATTATAGTAGCCCAAACTACTAAGTGAAGTTTGTACAGTATAAGAATTCTTATCATCCATCTGCTTCAAACTAACAGGTGGAACAGTTGAGCCATCAGGACATACATCGCATAAATCAACATTCATTGAAATGCGTCTACTAATTTCCGATAACAACAAATTTGGATCAAAACAATTGAAAGAGTCGCCGACATGTGCTTCCTTACCAAATACCGCAAAACATGGAAGCAACTTCCCTACTGTACCAACATGTACACAAGGTTCATCCTTATCACCATCTGGTGTATGGAAATCAGTATTGATACATGCGACATATTCAAAGTTTTCTTTTTCTTTTATTTCACATAGTTTATCTAAACAAGAAATAATTCCCAAAGAGCTTCCCTCTTCATCACATTCACCAACAAATAGAAGATTGCCGTTTAATTGATCTAAATTTTGAGCATAATACTTCATAATAGCCATATGATTAGCTACACCTGATTTCATATCAAGTGCACCTCTACCAAATAGATATTCATTAGAATCGATATCTTTTATTACGTCTTCATCTAAATTGAAAAAAGCTTTTAATTTTGCAGGCAGTTCATCACATTTATATGCATATTCTTCTATTGGACCATAATCTTTAGTATCAACCGTATCAATGTGGCCCATCAAAATAATAGTTTTATTTCCTTTACCTTTTAGATAAGAAATAATTGAATGTCTTGATAAGGTATCGTTTTCTGTTTTCACAAGACATAAATGATTAGGATTGTTTTTAAAATAAGATAGTTCTTTAAAAATATTAAAAATGTAATTAGCGATATTAGTCTCGCCACCTTCAAAACCATTTACACTTTTAATCGAAACTAACTGTTTAGTTAATTCTTCAATTTCGTTTTTTAAAGATAGTTTTTTCATCAACATAATTATACAATGTTAGTATGGCTGAAAAGAGTAATCGTATTGGCCAAGATTTTACAACTCTAGAATTAGTTAAATTTACCCTACCTGCATTTTTGATGAATGTCTTCACACAAGTGTTTAGATCACTTGACGATGCGCTGTTCATTTCAAAATATGTTGGTGAAAAAGCTTTAGCAGCAATCAACCTCGTAAACCCTATTGTTTGTATTCAATTAGGTTTAGGACATTTATTCTCATTAGGTTCTGCTAATATCTCTGCGAGATTAATGGGTGAAGGAAAACAAAAAGATGCAAAGTTAGTCTTCACTAAAATAATCATTGCGGCTCTAGTAGTTGGTTCTATATTTTCTTTAGTTGTAAATATCTTTGGCAAACAAATATTATTTGCCCTAGGTGCCGATGAAGAACTTTCTGCATATGGTATCTGGCAAATTCGTCTTGTTCTAGCGATAACTCCTATCACTTTAATGAACGCTGTTTTCTCAACTTACTTTGCCACTGCTGGTAAACCTAAGATGGGTATGATATGTTCCATAATCAATGGTGTAACTAACGTTGTATTAGATCTTTTACTTGTTGCTTATTTACGACTTGGAGTAAAAGGAGCTGGTATTGCTACAATGCTTGGCGAATTGTTTATCTTCATCGTTGGTCTAGTATTCTTCGTTAATCCAAAAAATGAAATCCACTTTATTAAACCTGAAGGTGAATATATTAATACATGCTTAGAAAGTTTTAAATATGCCCTTCCACAATTCGTGAACAGTCTATCAATAAGTGTCACAACTTTACTTACTAATAATACTTTGCTTAATCTATTAGGTTCTGATGGTGTAGCAGCTAATGCTATCATCACTGATATCCGTTCAATAATAACAGCTGGACTAGTCGGCATTGCAGCTAGTATCAGTCCAATAATTTCATATAACTATGGAAATAAAAATCCAAAACGTCTAAAGAAGATTTTAATTTCTACATTAAAGATTTGGGCAAGTGTTTCACTTTCGATGATTGTTGTTGGTTTCATATTAAGAACACCATTAATCAAAATATTCATGAATGAAAATTCAAGTAAAACATTCTATAATCTTGCTTTCTTTGGTTTAACTATAGAAATATTCTCCGTTCCATTCACTTCGGGATGCATCACTATTTCACGAATGTTTATCGCTTTGGCTAATGCAAAAACTTCAACTATTATTTCTGTTTTTAGAAATTTAATCATCAAGATTATTGCTTTATTAACTTTACCTGTACTATTTAAAGATTATGGTATATGGCTAGTGGTACCAGTTGGTGAAGCATTGTCATTCTTCTTAGGATTATATTTTGTTTATAAAAATAGAAATAACTATGGTTATGGCAAATCTTCGCAAGCTAAACTAATGAAACAATAAAAAATATCTATCTGATAACAAGGCCTCTTAATACAAGATTAGTGATCGTGATAATGTTACCAAATAGATATTAGTTATAATTTTAGAAGATCTTCATCAGTAATCTTTTTGATTACTTTACATGGATTACCATAAGCTAGACTATTAGCTTCAATATCTTTACTTACAAGACTTCCTGCGCCAATGACACAATTTTCACCTATTGTCACTCCAGGGCAGATCGTCACATTAGCTCCTATCCAACAGTTGTCTTTAATGATAATGGGCTTAGTACATTCTATTGTATATGGATTGCCACCATTATCTTTTTTTATATTTCGATCTATATGGTGTAAAGGATGAACGGCTGTAGTCAAACAACAATTAGGACCAAACATTACATTATTGCCAATAGTGATTAGCCCGTTATCCATAGCCACAAAATTAAAATTAGCGTAACAGTTTTCACCAAAACTCAAATTACAACCATACGTAATGTTAATAGGACCTTGAAGAAAAACTTCTTTACTGTCATCAGCTAGTAATTCTTTTAAGATTTGTTTTCTTGAATTAATATCTAGGCAATTATTATAGTTAAGACATAATGCTTGGGCTTTATTTCTAAGCTTTACTAGTTCATCATCTAGACAACTATAATATTCACCATTAATCATTTTTTGATATTCCATTATGACCTCACAAATAGATATTTATAACCTTGACGATAATATTCTAATTTCCTTAATTCATCTTCTTCTATATATCCGACAACATTTACTTTTTCATCTGCATCGTTATCTTTTAAGACAACTTGTAATTCTCCTGAATATCTTAAATATAATTCGTTATCAATTGTAATTGCGCCTCTAATTCTAGCATTACAATTTTCTTTACTAATCTTATCGGAAAACTCAGCCATCTTACGACTAGATAATGAACGTAAGAATGAAGAATTAGAATCATATCTAAATTCATGTTTCTGAAGCACAATCTTATCGTATTTATCAGATAATAAATGGACTTTAATAGGAATAGTCTCTATATTTTCAACATCATTAAAAGCTTTAAATTCATCTTCTAAATAGAATTCATCAGAAAACAAGATATTATCACATTGATATTTATGTATTAATTCTAATGCACAATAATGCATATCTTTATTGCGATGTTCTTCTATTGTTGGTAGGCCTTCATATAACGGTCCGCGAAGATTGCGAATTGAAGGAAGACAATAATAAATATCAACGTCTAGCTTTTTAAAGATACTATCCTGTTTTAATGCAAAATCTTCATCTAGGCCTGTTTGTTTGCGTGGATAAAAATTGTGACAAGCTAGAACGTTCTTGTTTATGTTTCTTAATTGTTCGACTTGTTTTATGGCATCAGTTTCGTTGAATGTCGAAGCGTTGATCATAAAACCTTTAATATCTATTTTGTTTACAAATTTAATTACTGTGTCTAAATCATAATTACAATCTAGACGCATAATAAAAGGCTTTACTGTTAAAACTTTATCAAGCAATTCTTTTGTTTCTAAGATATTGATTAGACTGTTACCTGCAACATCAATGATTAATTCCAAATCGTATTTGCATGCAAGATTATTTAAGAAAAGAAAAGTATCGATTTGGTTTAAAAGATTAATTTCTGGTAAATGAATGCTAGTAAAAAGTTTATTAAAGCCAAAGGTACTGGCTAGCTTTACATAGTCTTCACACTTTAATTCATATTCCTTGTTTAATTCACGAGGATATATAGATATTGCTTTATTCATCGTTTAAATCTTTTCCTAATTGCTATAGCTAAAGCAGAGCCAATAACAACTGTTAATGTCGCATTAACTAAGGTTGTAGTCCATTTCGCAATCGTTAAATAACTAGCTGCTTTATCAGTGTTATTAAGAATTAAATCATAATAAAAGAATGATAGTAACGGTTCTGCAGCAACATTAAACAACATACCAATAAGTATTGATATAAATATCTCTTTATCAGCATTTTCCTTTTCATCGATCTCTAGTACTTTGTGAGCCATTGTACCAGTAATAAAACCAATAAAGAATTTCAGAATAACTGTCTTAGGAACTGTTAAAACATAGGCAGGATCAAACAAATCCGCGATACCCATTCCTATTGCTCCAGCAATACCACCAGATACTCCATCAATTAAGATTGCTCCGAGCACACAAAAGACATTCCCTAAATGGAACGAAGTATACCCAGCTGGAGTAGGTATCTTTATTTGTAGAAAAGTGAATGCGACATAACATAGTGCAGCCATTAAAGCCGTCAAAGTAATGCGCAAAAGTTTGTTATTTTTGTTCACTAGAAAATTCCTTGTTCAAGCATAGCTGTCGCAACTTTCAAGAAGCCTGCAATATTGCCACCAGCTACTAAATCATAGCCTAAGCCATATTCTTCGGCTGCTTTAGCTGATGCATCATGAATATTTACCATCATTCTATGAAGTTCTTTATCAACTTCTTCTTTGCTCCAAGATAATCTTTCCGAGTTTTGTGACATTTCAAGTGCTGAAACACCAACACCACCCGCATTTACAGCTTTAGATGGCGCAACAATGATATTCTTATTTGCTCTTAACAAATCAAGAGCTTCGTTTGTTGTAGGCATATTTGCTACTTCAATATAGTATTTGACACCTGATTCATTTATCTTCTTAGCTGATTCAATATCAACATCATTTTGCGTTGCAGCAGGCATATAGATATCAACATCTTTAATGCCCCAGAACTTTTCATTTGGCACAAATTCGCAACCAAACTTATCAGCATATGGTTCGCAATGCATTGGATCATTTTTACGCATTTCAAGAATATAGTTTAATTTTTCTTCACTAGTAATGCCCTCTTCATCATGAACATAGCCATCAGGTCCAGCCATATAAGTAACCTTAGCACCTAATTCAGCTGCCTTTTTCATAATGCCCCAAGCAACATTGCCATAACCTGAAACACCAATACGTTTTCCAACAATTGAATCATTTTCATGCTTCAATACTTCATTCAAATAATAAATAGCACCAAAACCAGTAGCTTCAGGTCTAATTAAAGAACCGCCATAAGATAAACCTTTACCAGTTAAGACACCATTTTCAAAATTACCCTTTAAGCGACGATATTGGCCAAATAAGTAACCTATTTCTCTACCACCAACACCCATATCGCCTGCAGGAACATCGATATCTGGTCCAATATATCTATATAAAGCACTCATGTAGCTTTGACAGAATCTCATTATTTCAGCGTCAGACTTACCAGCTGGATCAAAATCAGCACCACCTTTGCCCCCACCAATAGGAAGACCAGTCAGACTATTCTTAAATGTTTGTTCAAAACCTAAGAACTTAATAATTGATAAATTAACGTTAGGTTGGAATCTTAAACCACCCTTGTAAGGGCCGATAGCACCATTGAATTGACATCTATAACCCGTATTAGTATGAACTTTACCTTCATCATCAGTCCAAACGACTCTAAAAGTAAATGTTCTTTCTGGCGTAACCATTCTATTTAATATATCTGCTTTTTCATATTCTGGATGTTTGTCTACAACTGGAGATATAGAAGAAAAGACCTCCTTAACAGTTTGTACAAACTCTGGTTCATTTGCGTTTTTTTTTGATACATTATCAATAACTTGAGCTACATATGCATTCATTATATGTTCCTCCATCCTTATATATATCAATTATATCAGTTATATTTATGAAAAAATTTTCATAATTATGAAAAAATTTCGCAAATTTGTGAAATTTTTGTGAAAATAGAATTGAAACATGTAAAAGAATGAAAGTATAATTTAAACATACATATTTAATTATGTATGCAGAAAGGGAAAATATATGAAAAAATTATTAAACTTATTGCTTGTGATAGCAATGGTTCTATGTCTAGTGGCATGTGGTGGTAATGATACTCCAGCTGCTGATGTAGAAGGTGGTGGCGAAGATACTGCTGAAGCTGCATTCAAAATCGGTATCGTAACTGGTTCTGTATCACAATCTGAAGATGATAGACGTGGTGCTGAAGCATTCGCTAAAGAAAAAGGCGAAGATAGAGTTATCCTAGCTACTTATCCAGACAACTTTGGTGAAGAATTAGAAACAACTATTCAATCAATCGTTAACCTTGCTGGTGACCCTGATGTTAAAGCAATCGTTGTTAACCAAGGTGTTCCTGGAACAAACGAAGCATTTAGACAAATTAGAGAAAAAAGAGATGATATGCTTCTATTAGTTGGTGAAGACCATAACTTCCCAGAGTGTCTAGAAACAGCTGATGTTGTACTAGCAAACGACTTCGTAGCTCGTGGCTACTTAATGATTAAGACAGCTCATGATCTAGGTTGTGACACATTCGTACATATTTCATTCTCAAGACACTTAGGTTACTACACAATGCAAAGACGTATTGCTTGTATGCAAGCTGCTTGTGAAGAATTCGGCATGACATTCGTATCTGAATCTGCACCAGACCCATCAAACGGTGATGTTGGTACTACAGGCGCTCAACAATACATCCAAGAGCATATGGAACCATGGGTTGAAAAATATGGACAAAACGCTGCATTCTTCTGTACAAATGATGCTCATACTGAACCAATGCTAGCTGGTCTATTAAAATATGGTGGCTACTTCATTGAAGCTGACCTTCCATCTCCATTAATGGGTTACCCTGGAGCTTTAGGTCTTGACCTAACTCAAGAAGCTGGCGATTTCGACGCTATCTTAAAGAAAGTTGAAGCTGCTGTAGTTGATGCTGGTGGCGCAGGAAGATTTGGTACTTGGGCTTGCTCTTATGGCTACACATTATCAAATGGTTTAGCTAGACATGCTTGGAACGTTCTAGAAGGCAAATCTGAAATTCAAAATGTAAAAGATATTACTGGCGCATTAAAAGATTCTTCTGGTCTTGATTGGAACGCTGCTGGTTATGTTGATGAAGCTACAGGCGTTAAAGCACCTAACGGCTACACAGTATACCAAGATACATATATCCTAGGTAAAGGTTTCATGGGTGTAACAGATGTTGAAGTTCCTGAAAAATACTTCACATTACAACCAAATGCAGATCTACAAAACGAAGCTGCATACTAATATTTAAGCAAATAAATATTAAAACCAAAGGGGAGGTCAAGCGCCTCCCCTTAAGTACTGTTCTTAAGAGGTGAATATTATGGGAAATTTAAATGCTCCGTTATTGGAGATGAAAAACATTAAGAAAAATTTCTTTGGAAATCAAGTTTTAAATGATATCAACATCACGTTAAATGCAGGTGATGTATTAGGCTTATGTGGTGAAAATGGTGCTGGTAAAACAACACTGATGAAAATATTATTTGGCATGGAAGAAATAGCTAAAACTGGTGGATTTGAAGGAAAGGTTTTAGTTAATGGCGAAGAAGTAAAATTCAATACTCCTTTCGATGCCTTAAATGCTGGTATAGGTATGGTTCACCAAGAATTCTCACTTATTCCAGGATTTACAACAGTAGAGAACATTCTTCTTAACCGTGAACCTTCTAAACGAAATATCGTTTCAGAAATTTTCGGTGAAAGATTAAATACATTAGATTATAACGAAATGACAGGTAGAGCAAATAACGCTATTGAAAAAATGGGCGTTAAAATTGATCCAAAAATGGTCATTTCAGAAATGCCTGTTGGTCATAAACAATTTACAGAAATCGCAAGAGAATTATCAAAAGATAATCTTAAACTATTAATACTAGATGAACCAACTGCAGTCTTAACAGAATCAGAAGCAAAAGCTTTGTTAGAATCAATTAAGACTATGTCAAAAAATGGCGTATCGGTAATATTCGTTACGCATAGACTAGAAGAAATAATGGCTGTCTGCAACAAAGTAGTAGTCATGAGAGATGGCTATGTTGTAATGGATAAACAAGCAAAAGAAACTGATATTAAAGAAATAACTAGATTTATGGTAGGTAGAGATGTCAAAATAGCCTCTACTGAAAACTTAAATTTAAATGAAAATGCAAAAACTATAATGTCAATCAAAAACCTTTGGGTAGATATGCCTGGAGAACTAGTTAGAAATGTCAATTTAGATATCAAGGAA
>JAGHUL010000117.1 GCA_018064825.1 Candidatus Colivicinus equi | reverse complement strand
TTTGGAATGGACAAAACTAGTGAAGAAATATACTTTAAGTAAAATACTATATCGATTATTAGGCTTTGCATTATTACTTGGCATTTGGCAAATTGCTAGCACGCTTATTAAGCAAGGGTCTTTCATATTGCCTAATTTGAAAGATACTTTTGCTTATACTGTTAAAATATTAAACAGTTCATATTTATATAACTGTATCTTGATTAGTTTAAAAAATCTTTTGATAGGATTTGTATCTGCATTCATTTGTGCTTTTATTATTGGCGTGATTGCTGGCAACAATAGGGCATTCAAGGAAATCATTGCTCCACTAGTTGTGACAATGAAATCTATTCCTACAGCTAGTGTAGTTTATTTATTTATGTTGTTAGCTGGTATAGAGAACTCACCAATTTTTATTGTGGCCTTAGTTTGTTTTCCAATAATTTATGAAGCAATTGTGTCAGGCATTGAAAATATTGATTCAACTTTAATTGATGCAGCTAAGGTTGATGGTATCAGTTATTTGTCAGGCAACACTTATATTAAAGTTCCTTTAGCAATTCCTTCTATTATTTTAGGTATTTCATCTTGTTTTGGTTTAGGGTTTAAGATTGAAATAATGGCCGAAATAATAACTGGTTCTGCAAAACTTGGCTTGGGTTCAGCTATTGCTTCAAGTCAAAGAAGTGATCCAACTAATTTGGTACCTGTTTTTGCGTATTCATTAATAGCTATTCTATTGATGTTTGTAATAGACTTAATTACATCTTTCGTTAAGGACAAAATAGAGGGTTAATGTTGTATAATTCTAGATATGAAAATAGGATCTAGATTTAAGAAACCTATATTATTTTTAGGAGCATTAATTGCTATTCTGGTAGTAGTTTTTTATATTATTCCAAGTATTAAATTCATTGGCCATAAATCAGTTCATAATGATGCTAAATCTTATCAAACTTTTTCATGTAAGATTTATTATCCAAATAGCTCATATGCAAAAAAGATTGCAAAGAGCATTTGCGATAATGACGACAGTGGAGTTGTTTATGATTATAGTTTGGTGCCATATGGTGATTACTTTCTAATTAAATATGGTGATGGAAATAACCATTTTGTCGATAAAGAATATAACGAATTAAAATTTGATTCTTTGAACGAAGAAAGTAGAACTCTTCTTTCCGATTATCTACGTTACACCATTAAACAAACTAATCCTGATAAATATTACAAGACTAGTTTTATGGAAGAGACTACGCCAGAAAACATTGACGTAGATGAGATTACTTATACTATCGGAGACACAGATTTAATAGCTCATTTTAATAAATATGATTTAGATGTAAGCATTCCTTTAAAGCATGTTCAAATATTTATGAATATGAATTTTGGTTATTCTGATGAGAAATATGTAAAACCAAAATATCTAGATTCTTCAAAGCCTTATATATGTTTAACTTTTGAAGATGGACCAATCTATTTTGGTGAAGCAACTTCAAGCAGAATAGTAGACACTTTAGCTAAATATGATGCTACGGCAACATTCTTTGTGCCTGGTGACTATTTAGAAGATAATCAAGCTTTATATGCTTTTTTAGAGGATAGTATTTCTAAAGGAAATGAATATGGTTCTAACACTACTAGCCAAGAGTATTTAACAAATTTGAATACCGCTGTTCAAAT
>JAGHUL010000080.1 GCA_018064825.1 Candidatus Colivicinus equi | reverse complement strand
TTGAATTGTTCAGGATCGCCGAAGTATTGATGGAAACCATAGATATCTGTTTTTGCCGATAATTCCCAACCATCATTTGTTGAAACAATTCGAGATGGATCCAATGCTTTTGTGTATTCATACATTGCATTCGCGAATTGAATTTGTTCCTTATTACAATAGATTTTTCTTACGCCCCAGGATTCATTAATTGGAACATAAGCGATTATTGATGGGTGGTTATAATTTTGTGCAATAATTTCTTTCCATTGTCTGAAGTTATTATCAATAGAATTAAGATTGAAATTGTATGAACTTGGCATTTCTAACCATACCAATAATCCTAACCTATCGGCATGATAGTAGAATAGTGGGTCTTCGCATTTTTGGTGCATTCTTACACCGTTAAATCCCATCTCTTTTATCATTGTTAAATCTTTGATAATTGCTTCTTCATCAATAGGTGTTGTTAAAGAATCTTTCCAATATCCTTGTTGTAATATCAAACGTTGATAGATTGGTTTGTGATTTAGATAGATGTAATTATCTTTAATTTCAACTTTTCTTAAGCCAAAATATGATGATACTTTATCAACAAGTTTATTATGATCGTATAAATAGAATTTAATGTCATATAGATTTGGATTATCTATTGACCAATATGTAGTTTCATCAATGTCGTCTTCTGGTTTTATAGTTAGTGTTTCTTTTACATAATGATCATCATTAAGTGAAACGACATAATCTTTTACTAAATTATTTTTATATGATATTTCAACTTCTAACTTACCTGTTATTGGTTTAGATAATGACATATCTAATGAAATTGTATTGGTATCTATATCAGGAAGGATACGGAAATATTCGATATAAGTTTTACCTGCAAATTCTAAGAAACATGTGCGATGAATACCGCTAGTTTCTGTATACCAACAACGATCTGGTTTATCTTTCCAATATTGTTTACCACGTGGTTTATCAGTGTAACGATTATCTACAGCTTTTACAACGATTCTATTTTCACCAACTATTAAACAATCCGTGATATCAGCATCAATCTGGCTATAACCGCCATCGTGGTCTTTTACGTGTTTTCCATTGACGTATATCGAACACGAACTATCTACAGCACCAAGTTTAAGTAAGATGGTGTTATTTAAATCTTCTTTATCTATTGTTATAGTTTTCGCGTACCATATAATCTCATGATATTTTTGGCTATTGATACCGCTTAGTTTACTTTGATAAGCAAATGGAACATTTATTTCATAATCAGAAAAATGACCACTTATCTTTTCTTCGTTTGTAGAAACATTTTCATCATCAAAACAAAAATCCCATTTTCCATTTAAGACGATGTATTTATCTCTTTTAAAATCAGGTCTAGGAATCATCTATGCATCCTCCTTGTTGAAATAATCTTCACGATATTCTTGTGGTGTTAATCCAGTTGTCTTTTTGAAGATTCTTGAAAAATAGCACTTATCATTAAAACCGACGAAAGAAGCAATCTCTTTTGAAGAATAACTCGTTCTTTCTAATAGTGTTTTAGCTTGTTCGATTCTGGTATTAAGAATATAATCGCGAATCGTTACCTTTTTACATTGCCTAAATATTTTTGAGAAGTATGTTCGATCTAAAGAGATAAAATTTGTTACATCTTCAACGGTTATTGGCAACATATAGTGCATCTTTATATATGATACTGCTTTTTCAACGTGTTCTTCCTGAACGTTGTGAATAATACGTCTATCATCGTTTTTTGATTTAATAATCAATGAAAAGATTTCAAATAATGTTGAGGTAATTGAATAACGATTTGCTTTATTATTTTCGTTAATCAATTTTATACATTTTTCTATTTCTTCATGGATTGCGAGATTGGAGTTAATGTGTTGAACACAATTATCTCTAGAAAAGCCTAATTCATTACTCATCTCATCACCATAATCTCCAATAAAAGAAAACCAAGAGAAATGGAATGGATCCCATGAATT
>JAGHUL010000123.1 GCA_018064825.1 Candidatus Colivicinus equi | reverse complement strand
AATATTGGTTCAGATACCATCATTGATGAGTTATATGTAACTCCATCAGTGTAATCGTTAGTTCCTAACGATAATGATCTTAATCCCTCATTAAGGATATTAATAGAGGCATTGTAGTCTCTATTATGAGTTGTATTACATATAGGACAGGTCCAAGATCTATCTTTTAATGTAAGATCTATCTTTTTATATCCACAGATATGACATAGTTTACTAGAAGGATAATACTTATTAACTTTAATGACAGCCTTATTATTAAAGTTAGCTTTGTGTATTTGTCAACTGAATTCTCGTCATTGGCGCAATTCAATATTCGTCAGTAAAAAACCACCATATGATCTTGATATTATGATCTATATGATGGTTTTTTATTTTAACTATTGAAATGACATTCTAATATTACTTGTATTTAGATAGTAACTATTGGCATTCATCCATTAAGCTAAAGACTTATTGGTTTTCTGCTTGAGTTGATATAAAGAAGGAAAAACTAATTACGAAAACAAAGAAGAATTGAATCAATTATGACAAGAATTTAAAACATTAATAGATCAATTTTATGAACTAACTGATGATGAGTTAGAGATGGTTGTTGGAGGGTCAGCAAACGAAACTAAAGTCACTATATCCGAAAATGGTAAAGTAACAATAGAAAACGCCCTCTAAATTTATACTCAGGAAGCTGTATATGATGAAGATTTTGGGAAATAAATGCCTTTGTTGTTAATAATGGATTCTGTAAATCTGATGCAACAAAAAACATCTAGTTTGATTTCTTAACCTATTGCAGGATTTTATTAAGTTCGTCATATTTAGTATAGCCGATTCTTATGTTCGTTTATTATAGCTCGTTTTATGAGCTTTTTATTTCCCTGCAACAGGGAACATTTTAGAAAATGGCAAAAACTGGCATCCTACATAAACCATGGAGTCTATGACAAAATTGAAAAAATAGAATTTTCCTACATAAGTTGTGGAGCCCCCAAAAATACCATTAGTACACTTTGCTGCTAGATTTTCATCATATTCACCAGTAATTTCCTTATTAGGATGATATTCTGCAACTAGCCATCTCTGTTTCCATTCTTCTTGAGTTCTGTATAATGTTGTTGTCATATAATTACTCCTCCTCTATACGTGTTGTTTCTATTATTTCTTATTAACTTAGCTTATAGAACTATAGAAAATATAAAATATCTTCACACACTATATAAAGGAATGACAGACATCCATTTTTTCATTATGTTATATAATTAAAGAAATTGTTGATAGGAGAGTTACATGAAGACATTTAGAAATGATTTATCAGAACACGATTTAAAGAGTATCAGTATCTTGCAAAAAACATGCGATGTCGATTTAGAGAATCGTATAGTTGAAGTTCCTTTGCATATTGATAATATTAAGGAAATTGCTGACAACCCTATTTCTAATGAAACGTCTCTATCTATGGGATCAGGTTTTATTAATGGTATAAAAACTAAAATATCTAATATTCCTCATTCATTCTCTGTTAATTTTAAAATCTCTATTAAATCAACTAATAATTACACCTATCCACAAATAATGGATGCAATACAAGAAAAAATGGAAGAACAATACAACCAATCTTCCGAAAGAAAAAAGAATGTTTGTTACAAAGTTATTGTATATGTTATTGTCTGTGTCATCTTTTCACTATTAAAAACAATGCCGGTCAATTTTGATTATACGGCTGGAGTTAGAGACACGTACTCAGACATCGTTTCTATTCTTATTAACAGTATTGCCTCACTATTCTTGTGTCAAGCAACATGGACAATCTTTGATTTAGTTGTTACTAGAAGAAAAGAAGATGGCGTATTATTCAAAAGAATTAATAGTATTATTTTATCTGATGGCAAAAACGAAAAATATTCAAGAAGTAAAGAAGAACTATTTAAATACTGGCCATATCAAAAGAATATAGAAAAAATATGCTTCGCAATAATGTTGTTAGGTAGTGGTTATGTCATGACAATATGTGTTGTAGAAATAATATTGTTCTTAACATCACGTATTAGTCTAAATGAAGTTGATACTTACTTATTTGTCTTCCAATGGATATTCATCTTGTTTATTATTCAAGTAAATACTGCCTTCTATTTTGATAGAGGCGAGCTATCAAAACACGCTTTAAAAATATCAATTACTTACTTTATCATCTTAACTATCTATAACTCAGCTAGATTAATCATAGAGAATCTTAATTCGATTCCATTTGACTATGATCACTTCTTATTCACTTATCAAATGTTGAGCTTAGTTAATATTGTGTGTGTATACATCATCAATAAAGAAAGAACAAATCGTTATAAATATTTAGAAAAGTTGTTATCTAAAGAAAATGACCAGTTGAACTAATTCATCTGGTCATTTTTTAATCATTATTTGTCTTGCGATCCAGCTTCTTTATGAATCTTATATCTAAGAATATACACACTAGATATAGCCAATCAAATAGTAACAAGATAGATGCATGTATCTGTTACTCTCCGAATAAATCAATGTTTTTTGCATAAATACCGATTATAAAACAACCTTTAATATCAAATACAAAATGCACAAATGCATAGGATAAAAACCATATGTTAACCATCTAGACATCTTTTTACCCTGCTTACCAGAATAGCAATACAATAACGGCAATACAAGAGCGCCTGGTAATTCGACTTTTAAATTAGCCAAAAACAAAGCAAAAGATATATTTGGATTATTTCTATATACATAGAAGCGGCACACTTGTAGACCCCACAAAGCAGGAAAAGACAAAGCAGCACATATCATCATCAAAAGTTTATGTTCACGCAAATAATAAAACTCAAAAATTAATATAGGACCCACAAAACCGTAGTCCAAAAAGCATGCAGAACTAATGTGAATTGACAATGCTGTAATCAATAATTGTAATAATGCGCATAACGTATTATTACTAATCTTTTCTTTACATAAATCATTTAAATAAATAGCTAGTCCGCCAATGAATAATGTGAAGCAAACATTTTGACCTCCCCAATATGGCACACTGCCATAGAAGAATAAATCATAAATAGCCTCTGATATTAAAGCTGTCAATAATATTCTTCCTAGATACTTAATGCGATTTCTAGTATGAACCATACCATCCGCAGCAAAGTAACAGAATATAATAAAAGCACCTCTAGTAATAAATACTTGGGTTATATACGCAAAACTTCCATACGAAAAGATATGCGTGCCAGCATGATTGATAATCATCATGATGAATGCAAGTATTCTAAGATTATATGCAGTTACATGTTTCTCAATAGCATCTTTCATAATTAATAATTATTTATCTAAAGTATCACTCATACCATAAGATGAAGGACCAGCAGCCATATTATCTGGATGTAATGTCTTACCAGTACCACCACCAGTTTGAATTTGGAAATCTTTTCTTGATTCAGTACTTTCCTTTTTATATGTACCAACAACTGGATGATCAAATCTAGCTGGGTTAATTACATCACCTAAAAGACGAGCATCAGTACCGCCTCTAACAATACCACCAGTAATCATCATTAATTCCTCATCAGTTAATCCTTTAAGTTTGTTTGTTAATACTTCAAATTCTTTCTTTAATTCATTTAATTCTTCTTTAGTTTTTGCCATAATATTTTCCTCTTTCTTCTATACGAAATAATTACTTATACGTTTTACCAAGTCTTTTACCAAATAGTTGTGGAATATATCTTTCGATAATTGCCATGAGAACACAAGAAATCGCAAGTGAGATAGTCCCTGAAACAAGTCCTCCCACAAAACTCATTCTCATAATACCGAACGTATGTTCAATAAATGGCGCGACTAAATTTCTAGTGATAGGAACATGTATTAGATAAATACCCATAGTACTTCTGCCAAGCCACAACAAGAAACTACGTACTTTATCACCAAATGCTTTCTCTGGAATTTTCGCAATCAAAGAAGATAATGACATAATCATAACACAACCTGTTATTGCGTTAATAAAGAATCTAATTGGGTTTCCATAAGTACAAACAAACATTGATACAAGTTCTTGCCCTTCAATCACATATACGCCAATAATAAACAATATAGTTGAAATCACAAAAACAATTATATGAGGTAATATACCCTTTTGATGGAACTTGTCTACCATATCTTTAAAGACATAACCCAATAGTATAAACCCTACTGCTATAGGAACTTGAGATAATCCAAATGGAAGTTGCATTTCAGGTACTGGTAATATAAAGCCAAGCACAAACATAATAACGGCAGCTATTGAAGCAAACACTTTCCTATGAATATTTACTTTGGTAGAAAGCCATAATAGTAGCTCCACAATAATACGTGAACTAAATAAACAAGGTAAAAACCATAGTACGGTATTAGAGGCTGCCTCATTTAGACTCCATCTAGTACCATATAGAATCAAAGGAATCTTCTTTATATCAAATTGCATAAAGATAAGTGCCCATATCAAATATGGAACAACTAGTGCTAAGAAGTTCTTTTTAACAAATTCTAAAAAATTATGTAAATTATATTTTTCAATATGCTTGTGCCTTTTGGTAATAGCTCCAGAAACAATAAAGAATAAAGGCATATGGAATGTATATATTACAACTCTATAGTATGGGACATCGAAAGCTTCAGCTACATGTCCTATTACAACAATAAATATCGCAAGACCCTTTGCGATATCTAGATAATCCAAGCGAACTTTTGGTTTCTTTTCAAGTGATACTACTTCAATAATATCTTCACTGTCTTGACTCATATCCATATAAACTTATTCTCCTATTACAATAATTATACGATGAACGTTGCAATCAAAAAGGAAGAATACAATCCTTCCTTAACAGTTCTAACAATTAATATTAATTATCTAATATATATTCTAGGTTCCTCTTCCCCAGGTTGCCCAGCAGATGCCAAAGCAGGTTTTGTATCGCCGCTAGCTGGAATAATAACATTACTTGTTTCTGCACCTGTTATATAAGGCAACAAGTGAATAATTAGTGCACCAGGAGGCACTGTAGCAAATCCAGTTACTCTACTAGCGCCACCAGTTACTAGATCTAATTCATCTTCTGAAAGTTCTCTTAACTTTGAATCTAATTTTTCACATTCTTGTTTTAATATGCTTAATTCTTCGTTTGTCTTTTTCATACCAAAGTTCCTAAAATAATTATTTATCTAATGACCCAGTAGGTTCGTCAAGAATAAGTATATGTGGATTGCCTGAACCAGCAACATGAGCTACATGTCCGTCGGCATATGCCGTTCCAAGTAATGCTTGCGCAAATATAATTGGCATAACCCCTTCTGGATTAGATCCACCTGTTACTTGGTCTAATTCATCTTCTGATAATTCTCTTAATTTAAAACTCATATCTTTGCATTCTTGTTTTAATGCATTTAATTCTTCATTAGTCTTCATAAATAATCCCTTTGTTTAATTGTTAAAGCTTATTATTTGGATTAGCATCTTTTAATACTTGAATAGCTTCTATATCATTTCCGTTCAATTCATGCATACCGGCTTTTGTAGGAACACCATCAATGATATATAAAGGATCGTTTTCTTGCAATTGAGAAGTTCTTCCACAAACTAAATTTGTTGAATTCGCAAACATAGAAAATACTCCTCCTATAAGCACTCCAACACCAAGCCCTGGAACATAACCAGCTAATTTGCTAGCACCACCAGTAACTTGATCTAGTTCATCATCTGATAATTCTCTTAACTTTGAATCTAATTTTTCACATTCTTGTTTTAATTCGTTTAGTTCTTCTTTAGTTTTCATGTTAGATATTCTCCTTTGAAAGATTATTACTTAAAATAATGTCTGAGGTATATTATTTTATTATGCCCATTGATTCTATATCACTAGATGGAATATCGTTAATATTTTCAACTGGAAAACCATCTACGATATATAGGGGTTCATTACTTTGTGTTATTGAACCACCACCACGAACTCTAATTGATGTTTCACCGTACATAGGTATCACAGAACCACCTGTGACAGTTGGAATAATTAAGCCCGAAATATAACCGATTAACACATTGTTAATACCGCCAGTTACTAGATTTAGTTCATCATCTGATAATTCTCTTAACTTTGATCCCATTTCTTTACACTCTTGTTTTAATTCATTTAGTTCTTCTTTAGTCTTTTTCATACAAAAAACTCCCTTTTACACAATCGTATACGAGGATGTCGCAAAAGGGATAATGATTTTTGATGATTTTTTAAGTTTTTTATGATCTTGGCTTATTTATTGCCGTATTTCTAGTAGTTAAGATAAAATCACCAGTTGATATTATTATATAGGCCCCTAATAAGAAACACGCTACATTGTTTGGATAAGATAATAGGATAGACAAGATTGGTGATTTAATTGTTTCTACAATCTGTAGAACAGTTGAGTAGCCACCAGACAAAGAGATAGGATTTAGATTAACTGCTCTAGCTTGCCTAATCCATAACGCATTACGTAATGATTCATGAACTTTAGTAGATAACGTAACAAACAGTAAGGCTATAATAGCCCAAACAATTGAATCGTTTATTATGAATCCCATAAACATAACGCCACATAATACCGAAACAATTATGTCTCTGCGCCAGTAGTCAATACCTTCAAATAACGAGATTACGTAACTAGTTAAACCTACTGCTAAAGACTTAACTAAGATATTGATAAATGAAATGCTTGTCTTAGTTAGACCATAATTGGTTGCGAATAATGGGAATAAGAACGAATTATAACCATCCAGCATTGTCTTAGGAAGTAAGTATACTAGTATGAATGCCAACATTACTGGACTAGTGAAGAACTTAATATTGTCAAAGAAACCGGCACTAGATTCCGCATTAGAATCAACCATCTTAATCTTACTAGGTAAGATAATACTAGCCATAATAATTGCACCAACGATAAAGCAAGTAGAAATGATATATACCGAACTATTGCCATATAAGTCAGCTACAATACCTGATAACAAGCCGGCTAATAATCCAGCTGAAGTATCACCAAGTGTTGACTTTTGGCTAGCCTCAATTTGTCTAGTTTCATCTTCTTGTCTTTGTGGTAATGAGGCAAAGACACCATATCCTACACCATTCGCAACATTTCCTATCAAGATAAATAAACTAAACAACAAGTAGTTGTTATTCATAATCGCAAATACTACCAAGATTTCAAATATTGCGTATATTCCTTCAGAAACAATAAATAATTTCTTATACGAAACATGACGTGACAATCTAGAGAATATTAATGCACCAATGCAAGAAGATAAAGACTTCGCAATTGTAGGAAGTGTCAATAAAATATTATTATTTGAATTCAAGCTACTAGATGCAAGCAAATCCTGAGAAATCAAAATTAAGATAGCCGCATCCATATTAAACGCAAAATTAAACAACAAAGAGAAAGGCCTAATTAAAGCTAAGTCGTCATTATCAACTTTTTCTTCAATAAGCTCACGTCTCTTCTTTAATCCTTCAAAGAAAGACTTAAGTTCGATATACACAATATAAACAACAATCGCAATAACACTTAGTTTGGTTGTTGTAGATAAAATGGTATCAAATAATCTTGAAGAGAAAGACTCATAATCAATGCTAAATTCTAGAGTACCAATCTTTTTTCCATCTATATAAATCGACTCTTGATCATAATATGTGTTTATATTTGAAGAAGTATATTGGTAAACACCATCTTCATTAAGACTATAGTTTTCTTTAGCTATTTCTGTATCTTTAGAAACGAAGGTTCCAGAAATAGGAACACCACACGGATTATGAACGATTATTGTGCCATCATCAGTATGCTTATAGATACAATAACCATATTTCAAATCGCCTTCATTGCACAAATCAATATATTTATCGATAGCTGTAAAATTACTATCGTCAAGGTCAAAGTAATTAATACCGTCCGCAAAGATATCTCTATCAATCGTTGAAGACAAGTATTTGGCACCAAACTTCAATTCATTAACTATCTTAGCTCTATTATTTTCATACATCTCGCGTGTATAAAAAACCGCAATAAATAGCACGGCAAATACCGCGAAAATAAAGAGGCTCATCTTCCTAATCTTTTCATCATTGTGTTGATGGAACACATACAGAATATTGTCCACAATGACGTATATTATTACCATAATCAAATAGGCAATCGGTAAAATACGTTGAAGATTCTGTACCCAAAATACTGGCGAATAATATACTTTATCAAAAGTAGTAGTTTCTTTTGTATTTATATCATATACATAGTATTTAGTATCGGCTTCATTATCATAGCTAATTCGATTATTGCTTTGATAACAAATGCTTGTTGGAATGACATTACGCTTTACTACTTCGCCATTAACTTTTATGTCATTATCTTCAAAGCCGCCAAATGTTACTATCTGTCCATCGAAGTTATGAATAAAGACACAATTTTTCTCATCGAGTAACGAATAGATGCCATCATCAATATTCTCCAAAACACAACTTCCATCTTGTAGGCTCATTAAAAGTTTTCTTTCTTCAGGTAAATATTGAGAGCTTAGCACTCCCTCAGGCGAAGAATCTAAAATTGTTTCATAGTTATTATTTCTTAAATTTATCTCGATAACAGATATAGTATTATTATCCTTGAGTTTAACTATATATAATTTATTATTGTAATAACTGATATCTTGAATTGGATTAAGTATCAATTTAGCTTCTCTACCAATTTCATAAATACATTTGCTTTTATTGCCGTTTAAATCATATCTAATAATACGGTCACACTTTAGATTGCTATTATACCCCACTACATAAAAACAATCGTCAACTCTAATAATTTCACTCGCATTATCTATTAAAGAACTCGCATCAAGTTTTACATTCTTTTCTAATTTATTATCTTTTAAGAATAATAGATTCTTACCACCTTCATTAAGAACTAATGAATAATCATCATCTAAGCAGACATCCGCAACATTATTAAGTTCTATATATAAATCGAAAGGATAAAAAAGATCTTTATTAAAAGAAAAAATAGTTAAGACAGCGCTAATAACTATAGAAATAATAAATAAATGTCTCTTAGTAATTTTCTTAAATGACATTAGGAAATAACCTTATCCTTTATATTATCCATCATATACTGATAATACTTTTTATTTTCTTCATCTATTAAGTTATCGCATATTTTTTTAGCATCTACTTTAGCAGCCTCAATAAATCTACCATCTTCAAATAAGTTGCCCAAGATGAAAGTAGGCAAGCCTGATTGTCTAGTGCCAAGAATATCACCAGGCCCTCTTAATTTTAAATCTTCCAAGGAAATTTTAAAACCATCGTTGCACTTACATAATACATCTAATCTTTTAATAACAGCTTCATCCTTATTATCTGTAAGAAGGAAACAAGTGCCCTCATAATTGCCTCTTTGAACACGACCTCTAAGTTGATGAAGTTGTGATAAACCAAATTTATCCGCATCATAAATAATCATCATTGTCGCATTCTTGACATTGACACCGACTTCAACGACTGTTGTTGAAATAAGAACCTGTATCTTATTGTCATTGTAGTCTTTCATGATGTCATCTTTTTCTTGGCTAGTTAGTTTGCCATGAAGCAAAGCTACTTTATAAGGACTAAGTTCATTTAACAAAGCATTATATAATCCCGTTACGTCTTTAGCGTTATAGTTTTCACTTTTCTCAATTGCAGCCGCAATGATATAGATTTGTCTACCTTCATTTAAAGTATTCTTCACAACATCTAATATATCGACAATACTATTCTTTTTAATTAGATAGGTCTTACAACCTTTACGGCCTGAAGGTAAAGTTTCAATTGTTGAAATATCCATATCACCATATAAAGAACTAGCCAAAGTACGTGGAATTGGCGTAGCAGACATCAAACAAAAATCAGTATTATTTCCTTTATTCTTTAAAGCATTCCTTTGTTTAACACCAAAACGATGTTGCTCATCCGCGATTACCAAACCTAAATTATGATAGTTTACATCTTCAGAGAATAAAGCATGTGTACCAATGATGATATCTAATTCACCATTTTCAATCTCTTTCTTAACTTTATTTTCGTTTTCCATCGAACTATATAAAACACCGATCTTTAGGCCTAAGCCTTCAAAGTCTTTCTTAAAAGATTCATAGTGTTGTTTAGCTAAGATTTCTGTAGGCGCCATCAAACAGCCTTCATAACCTGCTAAGTAATTCGCATACAACATCACTTCCGCAACAACAGTCTTACCTGAGCCAACTTCGCCTTGTACTAAACGATACATAATTTTATCGCTAGCTAAATCATTTAAACTATCTTCAATACATTTATTCTGATCGGCAGTTAAAGTAAAACCTAAATTATTAATAAAATCATTAATCTTATTTCTATCAAATACTTTTCTTTGTTTTATACCTTCCGTCGCATTACCCTTTAAGATATTTAGCGCAACATAAAAGTTTAAGAATTCTTCATACTTTAACCTAGCTAAAGATTTCTTTAATAAAACGCTACTAATAGGATTATGAATATTTGAAATAGCGCTTTTATAATCTATTAGATTATGGGCATCAACATATTCGCTTGGAAGATGTTCAACTAATTCATTGCTGCACTTTTCATAAACTAGAGATATTAGTTTCTTAATCTCATTTTGACCAATACCCTCTTTAGTAGAATACGTTGGAACAATACCCACTAATTCTTCTATATCTTTAGTGTAATAATTAAGTGCCGTAACTTTATTGTTGCCATCATATTTGCCAATTATTACAACATAATCATTAATGCCTAAGTTTCTAATCCAAGGACGATTAAAGATTGTGATTAATAATTGTTCATCATCATACAACACTTTAAATCTCGTGGTTGAACGTTTACCATATCTAAAAGTACTAGGACTAGTTATCAGTTCAGCCGAAAACATTACAGTTTCGCCTACCTTAAAGTCCTTATATCTTGCTATTTCGTAGTTATCATACTTATATGGATAATAAGTTAATACATCAAAACTACTATTAAATCCTAGTCTTTTACAAATCTCTTGTCTTTTTGGTGTCAACTTCAAATCTTTTAAGTCCATACATATTAATTTTAACATTATTATATGGTACAATTATTAAGCATCCCTGAATGGCGGAATTGGCAGACGCGCACGACTCAAAATCGTGAGGAGAAATCCGTGTCGGTTCGACCCCGACTTCGGGGACCACTTATAAAACAAAGTAACTGTAAAGTTACTTTTTTATTTCTTTATTAAAAAACCTAAACACATTTGTTTAGGCTCTTAACAATAATTCTTCTAAATCCTTTTTAAATAATGCGACATCTTTATGGAAAGGGATTGCTTCAATTCCATAGTTATAAGCACCTTCGACATTGTTTATTCTATCATCTATGAATACACATTCTTTCTTATCTAATTGGTATTTATTAAGTAGACATTCATAGATCTCTTTTTCAGGTTTAATATAACCAACATCTGCTGATACTACTTGGCCATCAAAGTATTCGCTTCCCTTTACTCGATACCAATAATCTTTCATACATCTAGTAGAAGCATTAGATAACAAGTATATCTTGTATCCTCTATCTTTTAATTCTTTGATGTATTCAGCCATGCCTATCATAGGTTCGCATATCTTATCCCATTCAAACAATAATTCATAGGTAATTTGATGTAAATGAGAAGGAATTCTTTCTTTGATTATTTCGTACATCTTTTCTTCATCTAGACTACCACGATCCATTCTGGCCCATTCAAGCGTCTCGAAGATATTTCTTTTTAGAAAGATATGTTCTTCAGGTGATAATTGGTAATGATCTAAAAACTTATCAAAATCAAAATCAATTAAAACCCCACCCATATCAAAAATAATATTCTTAATCATTAAACAACTTCCATTTCTTTAATTACAAATTCATTACCTTGAATTAAATATGTATTATTAGACTCACACTTAGGACAAGTCTTGCCATAAATAATCGTATTGTAATCATTGCCACAATCTTCACAATGAGTAATAGCTTCAATCTTTTC
>JAGHUL010000056.1 GCA_018064825.1 Candidatus Colivicinus equi | reverse complement strand
TTATATGCTTTTTTAGAGGATAGTATTTCTAAAGGAAATGAATATGGTTCTAACACTACTAGCCAAGAGTATTTAACAAATTTGAATACCGCTGTTCAAATTAAGAACGAAATATATGGGCCAATCAATTTCTTTAAGAATCATCTAAATTATGAAATGAAAATTTATCGCCCACCTGGAGGACTACTTGACGATGCAATAACTAAAGCTGCAGGTATACCAGCTATTTGTTGGAGCGTTGATTCCGGCGACTGGTTAGACGTCGATGTGGACACCATTGTTCAAACGGTTATGGATAACGCTTATAGTGGAGCTGTTGTCACACTGCATGATGTATATAACGACACAGCTAAAGCTGTAGAACAAATTGTACCAAAACTAATTGAAAAAGGTTTCCAAATAGTTACGATATCGGATGCCTTAACAATGGAAAACCTTGGTTATGATATTAGTTGCTGGTATGGTTATTAATTATAGAATTTAAATATTCAACATACGAATTAGCGATATCTTTGTCGCTAATTTTTATTTTTGTACCATAAGATAAACATTTTGCGAAGAATGCTTCATTGATACTAGCTTTTATATTAAAACCTTTAGCAGTAAAGATTATAGTAGGGAAGTCATCACTAAGCCTTTGCCTTAAATATTCGCTGTCTTCACATATTTCAAAATTCACTGCTTCTGCCTTAGAAGAATAGAAGGCATTTGTTGATTCGTTTATCTTCTTAATTATTTGCTGCTTGCTGATATTGATTTCGTCAGTTTGATCAGTAAACTTGATAGATAGAATATTGTCGAATCGAACATGGTAAATCTTGTCATTTGCTTCATAGTGATAATACAGATAGTAATAATCATTACTACGATAAAGGAATAATGGTGATATTATTTCTTCGTTTTTATTATTCCGTTTTATTATGATGTACTTATGGTTGTTTATTGCTTGTAAGGTATCTTCTAAACGATTTATGAATTTCTTTTCGCGATGTTTATTGCGATATTCCAAACTTTTCAATAATTTTTGTTCATATATAGATAAGAATGAATACAACTTGTTCAATAAGTTATTCATAACATTGTCATCTATATTTTTTAATGAGTTCATTGAATCACTAATTATCTTTATCTCCGATATTGAAAAAGGAGCTTCAGAAAGATAATAACCTTTATCATATTCAACCTGATAATCATAATCATTAAGTACTTTAAAATCCTCGTATAGTGTTTTACGATTTTTAATTTCAATATTGTTTTCTTGCAAAAGCCCAATGATTTGTTTTAAGGATAACTGATGATCTATATCAGTATTTTCCTTAAGTATTTTAATCAAAGTTAAGATCCTTGAACGATTATTATCAGACATACTAATATTTTAGCATTGTCCAAATATTTGAACAATGTATGTTTCCTAATTTGCTAAGATAATCTCGTGAGGTGAGAAGAAGATGAAAAAGATATTGATGGTTAACTACTATTTAGTTGTTATGGGATGGTGCCTAATATTGAATGGTTTAGATGTTCTGGGCATGAGCTTAGTTGCAATTGGTGTGGCAATTATGTTTGCGAATAGAAAGAATAGCAATTTCTGGCGTCTATTGGCTGTTACATTATTGTCTTATAGTTTAGTTTCCTTTTTCCTATTCAGATCTAGTATTCCTTATTATTTTCCTAGACTAAACTATTTCTTGTTTCTTGTTTGCTTAGATAATGCTTTGCTTAATGAACGTCTTGTATATTTCAAGAATGAAGTATTGTACTATATCTCTGGTTCTATCTTAGTAATCTTCTTGATTTCGACTTTCTTGATTAGGATATTACCGGATGAGTTATATTCAATGTTCACCAAAGATAATTTATTGCTGATGATCGGCTTCATCTTCTTACCTTATTTATTTACGCCACTAACCAATATCTTATTTAGGCTAGTTCAAGATAGTCATATGAATAACTTAATTCACATTGATAAGTTGAAAAGAGAATGATTTATTTCAATCATTCTCTTTTTTCTTTAGAATTCTTCGATTTCTTTAATTAATGTTTCCATTATTTTATCTTGAGGTATGGTTGTCACAATCTGACCTTTTTTAAATAAGATTGCACTATCTTTTCCTCCAGCGACACCTACATCAGCTCTTTTTGCTTCTTGAGGCCCGTTAACTGGACAGCCCATAATGGCAACTGTTACATTCTTATTTACTTTTTCAAGATAATCTTCCATTTGTTTAACTATTGGAAGCATATTGTATTGAATACGACCACAAGTTGGACATGAGATAAGATTTGGTACATCATTTCTTAAACCACATACACGAAGAAGTTTCTTGGCAACTTTCACTTCTTCAATTGGATCATCAGAGATAGAAATACGAATTGTGTCGCCAATTCCATCTAATAACAAGTTGCCCAAAGCTACTGAAGATTTAATTGAACTATTTAATAGACCACCTGCTTCAGTTACACCCAAATGTAGTGGATATGGGAATGTTTCGGCAGCTAGTCTGTATGCTTTGATACATTCAATAGGATCAGAAGATTTAAATGATAGGGCAACATCATGGAAATCTAGAGCTTCTAGAATTCGTAAATGATCTTTTGCGGAAGCTATCATCGATTCTTCTGAATGTTCATATTTTTTATTTAGTGAACCTGCATTGATACCAATTCTAATAGGAACGTGTCTTTCTTTACACAAAGTGACTATTTCTTTTATTTTTTCTTCATTTTCAATATTGCCAGGATTTAGTCTAATTTTATCAGTTCCTGACTTGATTGCTTCAATCGCAAAATCGGGATTGAAATGGATATCACTTACTAGAGGAATATGAATGTGTTTCTTTATTTCTTTTATTGCTTTAGCATCTTCTAAATCCAAGACAGCAACACGTATTATTTCGCATCCAACCTCTTCAAGCCTTAATATTTGTTGGACGGTTGCTTCAACATCTTTAGTTTTGGTATTGGTCATTGATTGAATGATTACTTTATTTTGACCGCCGATTTGAATATCGCCTACTTTAATAGGCCTAGTTTCTGTTCTTTTCTTCATACATTTACCTTCTTAGATTTGTTTTTCTAATACTTTTATTACCTCATCTAGTTTATCATCATTGCCATGTTTGATGGCATCTTTTACACAATTATCAATATGATTTTTGATGATGAGATTATTAGTCTTCTTTAGTAAGGCTCTTGTTGCCATCAATTGATCAGAAATATCAATACAATAACGGTCTTCGTCGATCATTTTGATGATTCCATCCAATTGTCCTTTAGCGATAGATAAATATTTTCTTACTTGTTTGTGGTCTTGCATTAAAGAATTTCCTCAACTTCGTATCCTGCTTCTTCGATAACTTCTCTGATGAATTTGTCTTCAGCATCAGTTTCTAGAGTAGCTTTGTTTTCTTGTAAGGATACTTCAACATTTGTTCCTATTTTTTCTAGAGCTTTCTTTACGTGTGCTACGCATCTTTCGCACATCATTCCATCAATCTTAATTGTTTTCATCTTTTTCTCCTTTGATATTTTTTATTCTTAAAGCGTTGCTTATTACGATTATTGAACTGATTGACATTGTAATTGAGCCAATCATAGGATTTAATACAATGTTGTAGCTTGCCAAACATCCAGCAGCTACTGGAA
Source organism: Candidatus Colivicinus equi (assembly GCA_018064825.1). Lineage (GTDB taxonomy): Bacteria > Bacillota_I > Bacilli_A > Erysipelotrichales > Erysipelotrichaceae > Colivicinus > Colivicinus equi. Next base: position 32,579 of record JAGHUL010000056.1, on the reverse strand, counting down.
TAAATATGGCGTTATAGAATAGAGCCCAAAACATATTTTGTTTTATTACTCTCATGGTTTTCTTTGATAATCTCATTAAGAAATTTATATCGTCTATATTGTTGGCAAGTAATGTAACATCTCCAGCTGCAGTTGCAATGTCAGTTCCACTATTCAATCCGATGGCAACATCGGCACTAGATAAAGCCACTGCATCATTAATGCCGTCACCAACCATAGCTACTATTCCATGTTTTTTATTTTCACTGACTATGTTTTGTTTATCTTGTGGTGTTACCTCACTATGATATTCATCAATTTTTAATTCTTGTGCTATTATGTTAGCTACTTTTTCGTTGTCACCTGTAGCCATAATTGAGTGTATTTTTTCTTTGTTTAATGTAGCTATTGCTTTATAGCTACTCTTTTTTATTTCGTCGGCTAGGAATACATAGCCAAGCAATTCTTTATTTTTTCCTACGCCGATGAATGAATATCCGTTATCCTCAAGTTCAATATCTAATCCCATTTGCTTTAACAGTTTCATATTTCCAGCGTAGTATTTGTCACCATTATATTCACCAATAATACCTAGCGAAGATAATTGCTTTATATTTTTTAGTTCAAATGTTTCTTCGTTGAACTTATCTTTTACTGCATTAGCCATAGGATGGTCCGAATATTTTTCAAGTGATAACAATACTTTTCTAAAATCTTTATTAAATTCTTTTACATCAACAACCTGTAATTTGTTTTCTGTTAGAGTTCCTGTTTTATCGAAAATTATAGTTTTGATATTGTATGCTAGCTCAAGTATTTCCGGGTTCCTAATTAAAACGTTATTTTTTGTAGCGGTGTTACATGCGACAGTTATGGCGCTAGGGGTAGCTAAACCAAGTGCGCATGGACAAGAAATTACTAAAACAGATAACGAGAAATTAAGAGCTTTTTCTATGTCGTGAGATATAATCATCCATACAATAAACGTAATTATAGAGATTAACAGAACTGCAATTACAAAATAGTTTGCTATTTTGTCGGCAAAACGTTCGATTGGTATTTTCTTTGTGGTTGCTTGTTTAGTGAGTGAAACAATTTTAGAAAGGGTAGTTTGATTGGTGTTCTTGCTTACCTCAATAATTAATTGACCATCAATATTGATTGTTCCACCAATTACGTTAGAACCTATTTCTTTTTTATTTGGAATTGATTCACCTGTGATAAGTGATTCATCAACAGTACTATCTCCTTCAATAACTTTTCCATCTTGAGGAATCGATTCTCCTGCTTTGATTAATAAATGGTCGCCTTTTTTAACTTGTTCGATAGGTATGATTGAAACTTTTCCCTCTTCGTACAAGTTTGCTTGCATTGGAATAAGCGTTGATAATCCTCTGATGAACTTAGTTGTTTTCTTTTTATTTTTTTCTTCTAAATGTTTGCCAATAGAAACGATGACTAGTATCATTGCACTTGTTTCAAAATAGATGTGGTTGTCTTTGTTTAACAAGATAGTAAGCAAAGAGTAAATAAATGAAACAAAACTAGATATCGATACTAATGCATCCATATTTGGGTGCTTATTGATTAATGAAGAAAAGCCTGATTTATAATAACGAATGTTTAAGATGATGATTATGGTTGAAAGAATTAATTGAATATACTTATATTCTTTTTTCATCGCAATAATCATCAAAATGATTGTTAATGCGATGGAGATTATCATCTTATAGAAATCTGTATCTATTTTCTTATTTTTATTAATTATTAATTCGTAGCCTTCTTTAACTAATTCATCGTGCATCGTTTTTTCATTAACTGTATTCGAATCATAATCTACTAGTACTTCATTATCCATCAAAGATACAACAGCACTATTAACACCCTCAATTTTACTTAAGGTTTTTTCGACATTGGCTTTACAGATGACGCAAGTCATTCCTTTTACTTCATATATCTTTTCCATAAATACCCCCCTAGGGTATATTATTATCTTACCACATTGTCTTATCAAGTATAATTAGAGTATGAGTAGTCCTTTATTTATTAGAAGTGTTCATAGCTGTTTGAATTCCATGTGCAAGATTAACGATATTGTAAATGGCGGTCTTGATAATGGCTATAAAGCATTAGGCTTAGTAGATATAAATGTTCTATCTGGCTCAATGAACTTCTATAAAGCATGTAAGAAGAATAATTTAAAAGCAGTATTTGGCTTAGAGTTTTTTGTTGAAATAGATGGACGTAAACAAGATGTTGTAATGTACGCGAAAGATGATGAAGGTTTTAAAAACTTAATGGGTCTTTCTAGCTATATATGTACTCATGACTATTGCGCTGTGTCTATTACAAAACTTAATGAATATCGCGACCATAATATTTTGTGTCTATTATCAGATGATATGGATTTAACGTATGCTTTGGATAAAGAGCTAGATGTTAATCAAGCAATGGAAAAACAAAAATCTATGTTTGGTGAATACGTTGTTGGTTTAGTAGATCACAACAATGCTATTAATAGGGTTAGAGATGTTAAATTAAAAGAAATATTAAGAGGATATGGCATCTTCTCATTTGCTTTGAATCGTACATATTTCATTAATAAAGAAGATAAAGATGTTTATGATGTTTTGAAGTGCATCAGGGATAAACGTACTATCTTAGATCCTGATAATAGTGATGATAGTGGTAGATATTTACTATCAAACGAAGAAATGAGTTCATTATATGATAAGGAAGATTTAGATAATACTGATAAGCTCGTGCAAATGTGCAATGTAGATTTATCGTACAAGACAACTTTGCCAAAATATCAATGTAAGAATGGTGTTTCAAGCAAAGATTTCTTAACTTCATTATGTAAGGTTGGTTTAGATAAGAGACTTCAAGGCAAAGTTAGTAGCCAGTATGTTAAACGACTAGAATATGAATTATCTGTTATTACTAAAATGCATTTTGAAGATTATTTCTTAATTGTTTACGATTTCATTCTTTATGCAAAGAAGAATAATATTTTAGTTGGTCCTGCTAGAGGAAGTGCTGGAGGATCTTTAGTTGCTTATTGTTTGGGCATTACTGAAATTGATCCATTGAAGTATGGACTGATCTTTGAAAGATTCCTAAATCCTGAAAGAATATCAATGCCTGATATAGACACCGATTTCCCTGATGATAAAAGAGATGAAGTTATCAGATATGTTAGGGATAAATATGGCATAGATCATGTTGGCCATATTGTTACATATGGAACTTTAAAAGCTAAACAGGTTTTAAGAGATGTTGGCAAAGCTTTAAACTATTCGACAAACGAAATAGACAGTTTATGTAAGTTAGTTCCTAACGCACCGAATATTACTTTGGATTATACATATAGTAGCGTTCCGTTATTTAAACAAAAGATTGAGTCTGATGGAAAGTATCGTAAGTTATTCTCGATTGCAAAGAAATTGGAAGGTAATCCTAGACAACATTCAACTCATGCGGCTGGTATTGTCATGTCACAACTTCCATTAACAGAAGTTGTTCCTGTCATGAGTATTGAAGATGATATTTATTCAACACAATATACTATGGAACATCTCGAAGAAATGGGACTTATCAAGATGGACTTCTTAGGTTTGAGAAATCTAGGCATTATTTCTGAAATCGTTGAAGATATTAATAAATCAGAAAGTTTTGATATTAGAAAGATTCCATTAGACGATCAAAAAACATATACATTAATTGACGATGTAAATGTTTTGGGTGTTTTCCAATTAGAATCTAGCGGCATGCAGAACCTGATTAGAAAGATGAAGCCTAAATATTTTGAAGAGATTGGAATGACTATCGCTTTATTTAGACCAGGTCCAATGGAAAATATCCCTGTATTCTTAGAGAATAGAGCTCATCCTGACAGGATTAGCTATTTAGATAAAGCTTTGGAGCCTATTTTAAAAGAGACATATGGCGTAATCGTATATCAAGAACAAATTATGGATATCGCACGAAGCATTGCAGGCTTTAGTTATGGCAAAGCCGATGTTTTAAGAAAAGCAATGTCAAAAAAGAAAGCGGCTGAACTAGAAAAACTGTATCCTGATTTTATTGCTGGTTGTAAGAATAATGGCTATAGTGAAGAACTTGGAAATAAAATCTATGAATTAATTATGAAGTTTGCGAATTATGGCTTTAATAAATCGCATTCTATTGCGTATGGTTTAATTGCTTATCAAATGGCTTATTTGAAAGCTAATTATCCTTTATATTTCTATAAAGCATTGCTTAACGGTTCGATTGGCGCTGAGGGCAAGACTTATGATTATTTGAGTGAGTGTATGAATATCGGTCAGAAAGTAAAAGGCATATCGATGAATAATTCTGAGTTAACATACCTAATCAAAGATAATGCCGTCGTTTTGCCTTTCACTATATGCAAAGATGTCGGTTCTATTTCTGCAAGTAAGATAATAGAAGAACGTAATAATGGCCCATATACCGAATATATAGATACTGTATGTAGATTAGTAAGAGTTGGTGTGGATAAGAATGTTATTGGCAATTTGATATATGCCGGAGCATTTGATGAATTTAATGAAACTAGACATACAATGATTGAATGTCTAGAAAATGTTTTGATGTATGCGAATGCACATAAAAATGAAATATCAATACTAGACAATGATGACGTTCCATTAATTAAGAGTTTAAAAGATGATTATATGGTATTAGCTGAAAATGAAAAGAAAGTATTAGGTTTCTATTTTAGCTATAATCCAATTGTTTCTTTAAAGAAGAAATATAATATTAGTTGTGATAACCTTTATAATTTAGCTAATACTAGTGGCTATGTGAATGGCTTTGGTGAAATCAAGAGAGTTAAATCTTTAAAGACTAAAAAAGGTGAAGATATGGCTTTCGTGGATTTGATAGACGATAAAGGTGAATTGTCTTTAGCTATTATGCCTGATTTGTATCGTAACATCGGTAGTCAACTAGCTAAAGATAAATATGTAACGTTTGAAGGCAAGATAGAGAGACAAGGTTCTTGCTTAGTAAGAAAGTTAACGATTTTATAGGAGGCAGTTTATGTTAAAGATTTTGATTGTCGATGATGAAATTAAGATTAGAGAAGTTGTAAAAGAGTATTCAAGAGTATCTGGCTATGTGTGCGATGAAGCTAGTAATGGCAAAGACGCAATTGAGCTAGTAAAGAATAATGACTATGATTGCGTGATACTAGATATCATGATGCCTGAACTTGATGGTTTCTCAGCTTGTAAGAAGATTAAGGAATTAAAAGATGTTCCTATTATCATGCTTAGTGCTAGACAAGAAGAAGATGATAAGTTATTCTCTTTTGACTTAGGTGTAGATGATTATGTTACAAAACCTTTCTCGCCAAAAGAGTTAATGGCTAGAATAAAAGCTATTTGTGATCGTCATCATAAACATAGTAATGATAAATATGTATTTGATACTTTGGTTATTGATTGTGATGGTAGAAGCGTAACTATTGATGGCGAAAAAGTTATGCTTACACCTAAAGAATTAGATTTATTAATATACTTAGTTGAAAATAAAAACATCGCTTTAGCTAGAGAAAAGATTTTATCAGTTGTTTGGGATACCGATTTCTATGGCGATGATCGAACTGTTGATACACATATTAAGATGCTTAGAAACGATTTAGGTAAGTATCGCGACAATATTGTTACTGTAAGGGGAATGGGCTACAAGTTTGAAATTTAATTTAAAGGGTATAAGATTCCATACCTGGTTATATTTCTTAGGTTTTTCTTTATCAATCCTATGTTTATTAGGAGTTTTGTTGGTGGCTATTATTAAGCCTTATTACCAAGAGGATAGATTAAAGACCATCGATTCTATTTCATATACAGTCGAAGACTTAATTCTAAAGGATAAAGTAACGCAAAAAGATATTGATGATAGCGGCAAACTTGTTATCGGTAATAACGTTTGTGTAATTGCATATAATGAAGCGGGCAAAGAGATTTATTCTTCTGACTCTTTGGGTCAACTTTGTATGTTTGATAAAGAAGTTGAGATTGAAGAAGATAAATTTGTAATCGAAAAAGATCCAAAGAAGATGATAGAGATATTAAAAAATAGATCTCCATTATCTATGGAAATGTCATCAACTATTATCGATAAAGAAATGGCCTTATATGGCAGACAAATAAAAGCCAATTTAGCCAATTATTATTTACTAATCAATACTCCGCTAGAACCTATTGAGTCTTATGTGAGTTTTATCTTAAATCAATATTTATATGTAGCCATTATTGCCGTAGGCATTTCTTTGGTTTTGGCTTTTGTCTTGTCTAGAAGAATCTCTAAACCAATAGTTGATATGAAACAAGAAGCTAATAAACTAGCGCAAGGTAATTACGATGCTTCTTTTAAAACAAATTCATATTCAGAAATAAACGAACTAGCTTCAACATTAGATGATGCAACTGATAAACTATCAAAAATAAACGACTTAAGGAAAGACTTGTTAGCTAATGTATCACACGATATTAAAACGCCTCTTACAATGATTAAGGCATATGCCGAAATGATTAAAGATATTTCTGGTGATGATCCTGTAAAGCGTAATGAACATTTAGATGTAATTATCAAAGAAACTGATTATTTAAATAGATTAGTTACTGATATGTCAGAACTATCAAAGTTGCAGACAGGAAATATAACGTTGTCAAAAGCAAACTTTGATTTGAAGCAATGCGTTTTAGATGTCATTGAATTATTATCGCAATTGATGGAAGAGAAAAACATCACTTTAAATACTGAGCTAGTAGATGTAGTGATATATGCGGATGAACTTAAGATGTCACAAGTTATCTATAATTTCTTATCTAATGCTATTAAGCATTCTGATGAAGATAGTTTGATAGAGATCAAGATGATTGATGATGAAAATAGAATTAGATTAGAAGTAATAGACCATGGCGAAGGAATTAAAGAGGAAATATTGCCATATATTTGGGATAGATATTACAAGGTTGATAAAAACTTTAATCGTAGCGTAAATTCAACCGGCTTAGGTTTAGCTATTGCGAAAGCTATCTTAGAGGCTCACAATGCGCGATATGGTGTGGAATCTAAATATGGTGAAGGTTCAATGTTCTATTTTGAGCTTGATAAAGACTATGATGAACAAATAGAAAATGATTAGTCACTAAATGATGATTTTTAGTGATAAACTTATTGAAAATATAGGTATTATTTGTTAAGATAGATACGTTGTAGTCCCTCCTTAGAGGGGATTATAACCGCTCAAAAAAGGTTTAAGTATCTTATGATCACCTTCATGGCGAGTCTGAATCTAAATTAAGGAGGTGCATTATGTACGCAATTATTGAAACTGGTGGCAAACAATTAAAAGTTGAAGAAGGTCAAGCAATCTATGTTGAAAAATTAGATGTAGAAGCTGGTGCTGAATATACTTTTGATAAAGTTGTTGCTATCGAAAATGATGGTTTGACTCTTGGAGCTCCATACGTTGAAGGTGCTAAAGTTACTTGCAAAGTTGAAAAACAAGGCAAAGAAAAGAAAATTGTTATCTTCAAGTATAAACAAAAGAAGGGTTCTACTAGACGTAAACAAGGTCATCGTCAACCATACACTAAGTTAACTGTAGAAAAGATTGGTTAATGATTAAAGTAACATACGAAGTAAAAGACGATTCATATACTTCACTTACAGTATCTGGTCACGCCAAATCTGATGAGTATGGTAAAGATCTAATCTGTGCTTCGGTTAGTTCAATTATGTTTGGCTTCATGAATGCATTAGATATGCTTGATGAAGATATCGAAATTAAACAGTTAACAAATAAGATTACAATTAATAATCATTCAAGTAGTGAAATGGTTCAAGACTACTTTGAACTAGTAATGGTTCAACTAAAAACTATTGAAGAATCGTATCGAGACTTCATAAAAGTGGAAAGGAAGTAAAAAACATGAAATATGTATTAGATATTCAATATTTCGCTTCTAAAAAGGGTGTTGGTTCTACTAAGAACGGACGTGATTCTCATTCAAAACGTTTAGGAGCTAAATTAGCTGATGGTCAATTTGCGACTGCTGGCTCAATCATTTATCGTCAAAGAGGAACAAAGATTCATCCTGGAACAAACGTTAAAAAGGGTGGAGATGATACTTTATTCTGTACTTGTGATGGAATCGTTAGATTTGAACATCTAGGCAAGGACAAGAAACAAGTTTCTGTATATCCTCAAGCTTAATTGATTTATTAAAGCCCGGTCTACGGGCTTTTATTTTTGAGGTTTATTTATGCAATTTATTGATAAGGTTACGATTAAACTTAAAGCTGGTAATGGTGGCGATGGTATCGTCGCTTTTAAGCATGAAAAATATAATCCATTAGGTGGACCTAGTGGTGGTGATGGTGGTGATGGTGGTTCTATCATCTTTAAAGTAGATACTAATAAATCTACTTTATTAGATTTACGTTTCTCAAAGATGATTAGAGCTGAATCTGGTGAAAATGGTAAAGGCAACAATATGTATGGTGCCGATGCCAAAGACATCATCGTTAAAGTTCCTTTGGGTACCGTTGTTAAGGATTTAAGCAATGATGAGATAATTGCGGATTTAAATACTATTGATGCCCAAGAAGTTATTTGCCAAGGTGGTAAAGGCGGTAAGGGTAACTTCCACTTTAAATCTTCGCGAAACAATGCGCCTGAACATGCGACTTTAGGTACGCCAGGTGAAGATAAAGAAGTTCTTGTGGAATTAAAATTATTAGCCGATGTAGGTTTAGTTGGTTTTCCATCAGTAGGTAAGTCAACACTATTATCTGTAGTTTCTAATGCAAAACCTGAGATAGCAGATTATCCATTCACAACCTTAAAGCCTCAACTTGGCATGGTTAAAGTTGGAGATTCTTCATTTGTCATGGCTGATTTGCCAGGCCTTATTGAAGGTGCTAGCGAAGGTAAGGGCTTAGGCCACGAATTCTTAAAACATATTGAGAGATGTCGTTTGATAATCCACGTCTTAGATATGGGTAGAGAAGATCCGGTTAAGGATTACGAAATCATCAATGATGAATTAAAGAAGTATCCTGGCAATTTAGAGAAACGCCCACAGATTGTTATCGCGAATAAAATGGACTTAGATGAGGATAAGGCTAACTTAACTAAATTTAAAGAAAAATATCCTGATGTCGAAGTGTTTGAAACAACAACGATAATCAATGAAGGTTTAAAACCTGTACTATATAAAGCTAAAGATATGTTGGCTAATATTCCATACTTCCCTCTATATGATGTAGATAAGAGCAACGATAATGTTGTTTACACATATGAAAAACCTGAAGAGTTCACAATCTTCGATGAAGGAAATGGTGTATGGCGTGTTGAATCTGAACGTATTGAGAGATTGTTCATTAACACTAACTTCAAAGATGATGATAGTGTATATAAATTCTCTAGGACTTTATCGAAGATGAAACTAGATGACGCTTTAAGGCAAAAAGGTTGCAAGAATGGTGATCTAGTATTCATTAGGGATTATAGTTTTGAGTTTATGGATGGTGAAGATGAGTTTGATTAACTCATCTTTTTTATTTTTCCTTAGAATGTTTTGTGAACGAGGTTTACCTTGGTAGAGTTTTGTAAACGCTCTCACTTTTGTTATAATTGATATACAGGGTTTTTAATCCCTAGGAGGCAAAAATGAAAAAGTTTTTAAAACTAATGATGGTTGCTTTATTAGCTCTTTGCCTAGTTGCTTGTGGTGGTAACGAAACTCCAGAAACAACTGACGAAACTACTGAAGAAACTACAGTAGGTGGTGGAAATTTAGTTATCTATTCACCTAACTCTGATGCTCTAATCGCAGCTACTGATGTATTCGCTGAAAAATACGGCGTTAATGTTGAAGTAGTAAGTGCTGGTACAGGTGAGTGTCTAGAAAGAATTGAAGCTGAAAAGGATAATCCTCAAGGCGACGTTCTATATGGTGGTTTAAACTACGCTAATGCTCTAAACAAAGCTGATTTCTTCGAGCAATTCACTGCTGAAGGCGATGATAAACTTCCAGAAGCTTATCAAAATACAAATGGTGTTGCAACTCACTATTGCTTAGATGGTTCTGCAGCTCTATTAGTTAATGTTGAAGAATATGAAAAATTAGGTCTAGACATTAATGAATTTGATTCTTATGAAGATTTATTACAACCTGAACTAAAGGGTCACATCGCTATGGGCGACCCAGCTAACTCTTCAAGTGCTTGGGCTGAATTAACTAATATGCTATTAGTTAAAGGCAATGCACCTTATGATGATGCTGCTTGGGAATGGGTTGGCAAGTTCATTGACAACTTAAACGGTGTTCAACTATCTTCTTCTTCTGCTATCTATAAGGGTGTTGTAGAAGGCGAATACGTTGTTGGTGTTTCTTATGAAGATCCATGCGTAAGCTTACTAGTTGATGGTGCTGATAACGTTGTATTAGTATATCCATCTGAAGGTGCTGTATGGCTACCTGCTGGTGCTGGTATTATCAAGAACGCTCCAAATATGGACAATGCTAAATTATTCCTTAACTGGTTAATTTCTGACGAAGGTCAAGCTGAAATCGCTAAGACTACTGCTCGTCCAGTTAATCCAGCTATCCAAAACACAGCTAAAGAAATGAAACCATTCTCAGAGATCAATGTTGCTTACGAAGATATGGCTCTTTGTGGCGAAAAGAAAGCTGAATGGCAAGAAAAGTGGACTGAAATGTTCACAGCTGCTCAATAATAGTAGCAAAACAACAATTTAAATTAAGTGAGGTTAGAAATATGAGTGTAAATATTAAAATCGTAGACGCTGTAAAAAAATATGGCGATAAAACAATAATTTCTGACTTATCACTAGATATCAAGGAGGGTGAGTTCTTCACCCTTCTTGGTCCATCTGGATGTGGTAAGACAACTTTATTACGTATGATTGCTGGTTTTAACTCTATCGAGGGTGGAGATTTTTATTTCGGCAATACAAGAATTAATGATGCAGATCCAGCTAAGCGTAATATAGGTATGGTTTTCCAAAACTATGCTATATTCCCAAATATGACGGTTGAGAATAACGTTGCCTTTGGTTTAAAGAACCGTAAGCTTCCAAAAGAAGAAATCGCATCTAAGACAGACAAATTCTTAAAATTAATGAAGATTGATGAATATCGCGATCGTATGCCTGAAAGATTATCAGGTGGTCAACAACAACGTGTTGCTTTAGCGCGTGCGTTGGCGATTACTCCAGATGTTCTTCTAATGGATGAACCATTAAGTAATTTGGATGCAAAACTTCGTGTTGAAATGCGTACAGTAATTAAAGAAATCCAAAATAGTGTTGGTATTACTACTGTTTACGTTACTCATGACCAAGAAGAAGCTATGGCTGTTTCTGATCGTATTGCGGTTATGAACGCTGGCGATATTCAACAAATTGGTACTCCTAAGATTCTTTATCAACGTCCTGCAAACTTATTTGTAGCTACATTCATTGGACATACAAATGTTATTGACGCAGAACTTGTTGAAAGAAGTGGTGAAGCTTTCTTGAAACTTCCTGGTAACTATGAAATTAAGTTAGATACAATCAGAAAAGAAGAAATCAAGAATAGAAAAGTTAAGGCTAGTATTAGACCTGAAGAATTAGTGGTTAATACTAATGGCGAAGAAGGAATTAAAGCAACAATTGATGATGCTGTATTCCTAGGCTTAAATACACATTACTTCGTTCATTTTGAAGATGGCGAAAAAGCTGAAATCGTTCAAGAATCACTAATCGATTCTATCATTCCAAAAGGAACAGAAATAACTCTAGGAGTTAAGAAAGAAAAGATTAATATTTTTGATGAAACTGGTAGTTACAATTTAGTGGAAGGCGTAATTAACGATTTAGATATTTATAAAAAAGAGGCAAAGTAAAAGATGGATAAAACCAAGAAAAATATCGACATTTGGAAAATAGTATCCATATCCGTACTACTTGCATACGGTTTGTTCTTACTATATCCATTAGTTAAACTATTAATCAGTGCCTTCTTTGCGGATGGCGAGTTTACTTTAGCTGCTTTCCAAAAATTCTTTAGTCAAAAATATTACATTGAATCAATTTTCAATTCAATTAAAGTTTCTGTTTGTGCAACTGCACTTACATTAGTTATTGGTATCCCATTAGCTTATTTCTACCAAATGTATGAAGTTAAAGGGAAAACCATATTACAAGTAATCATTATTCTATGTTCTATGTCTGCTCCATTTATCGGTGCTTATTCATGGATCATGTTATTAGGTAGAAGTGGTATCGTTACAAAGTTTATCGAGAGTATCTTACCAGTTAGAGTTCCATCAATTTATGGCTTTAACGGCATCTTGCTAGTATTGGCTTTGCAATTATTCCCACTTGTATTCTTATATGTTTCTGGTGCTTTAAAGAATATCGATAATTCTTTACTAGAAGCTTCAGAAAACATGGGTTGTTCAGGAGCTAAGCGTTTCTTCAAGATAGTAATTCCTCTATGTATGCCTACAATTATTGCAGCAACATTGATGGTATTTATGAGAGCATTCGCTGACTTCGGTACCCCATTATTGATTGGCGAAGGTTACCAAACATTCCCAGTAGTTATCTATAACTCATACTTTGCGGAAACTGGTAGTAATCATAACTTTGGTGCTGCTATTTCTATCATTGCTATTATTATCACTGCAATAATATTCCTTATTCAAAGATACATTAATGGCAAATTCACTTTCACAATGAATGCTTTACATTCAATTGAAAGAAAGAAACCACACGGAATTAAAGCTGTCTTGATTAATTTCTATTGTTGGTTTGTTGTAGCACTTGCTTTCTTACCTCAAGTTTATGTAATTTATACATCATTCTTGAAGACTTCAGGAAAGATCTTCTTAGATGGCTACTCATTAGATTCTTACAAATACGCATTTACTCATTTAACGAAAGCTATTCCTAACACATTCTTGATTGGTGGTTTCGCATTAATTATCGTTATCGCTTTAGCTGTTTTGATTTCTTATCTAGTTGTTAGAAGAAATAATACAGTTAATAGAGTAATTGATACTTTATCAATGATTCCATATATCATCCCAGGTTCAGTTGTAGGTATCGCCTTAGTTATGGCGTTCAATAAGAAGCCATTAGTATTAGCTGGTACAGCGACAATTATGATAATTGCTCTAGTTATTAGACGTATTCCATATACTATTAGATCTTCTACAGCAACTTTACAACAGATTCCAATGTCTATTGAAGAGGCTGCTATCTCACTTGGTTCTTCTAAACTTAAAGCTTTCTTTAAGATTACAGTTCCAATGATGGCTAATGGTATCTTGTCTGGTGCGATTATGTCTTGGGTAACAATCATCACCGAATTATCAACAGCTGTTATCTTGTATAACTTAAATACAATAACGTTGACTCTTGCGACTTACACTTATGTTTCTCGTGGAAACTATGGTATCGCAGCAGCATATGCAACTATCTTGACTGTCGCAACAATCATTTCGTTAATTGTTTATATGAAGGTTACTGGAAACAAAGAAATTTCCTTCTAAAAATAGTTAAATATTCGTAATAGGAGTATATTAGGAGCTTTATGAAAGATAATAAAGAAAATGTGCTTGAAGAAAAAGAACTGGATACTATTGAAGGTGGAGGGAAACCATGGGGTACATGGGTTCCGGTAGACGAAGAATGTCCAGATTTTGATAATAGCAGAGGTTGTCCATTTAGATCGTTTGAGCGTCGTTTCGATAATTGTGGCGCATGCAGAAATAAGGATGATCAATAAACTTATTTAAGGGGTCTATATCTTAGGCCCTTTTTTAATGTATACTTTAATTATGATTGGATTTGTAAGAGGAATAGTTCACGCATATTCTTTGGATTACTGTTTGATTGATGTTAACGGTGTCGGCTACCGCATTAATTTTTATCATCCAGAGGCTCTTTCATTAGGCAAAGAAGTTACGATTTATACTTACCAAAATGTTAGAGAAGATGAAATCAGTTTATTTGGTTTCTTATCATTACAAGAATATGATCTATTCATTAAATTAATTTCAGTTAAAGGATTAGGTCCAAGAATTGCTTCGGGTATTTTAGCTAGTGCAAGTGTTGATTCGATTATTAATGCAATTGAAAATCAAGATTTAGCATTTATGAAATCGATGCCTGGCATTGGTAATAAGACAGCTTCACAAATTATCCTTGATTTAAAGGGAAAGCTTGTTGAACAAGAAGACAAACAAATTGATTCAAGGTTTGATGATGTTGTCGATGCTTTAAAAGCACTTGGTTATCGTCCTTCAGAAATTAAACCGATATTAAAGAAATTAGAGAACGAAAAAGGTTCAACTGATGAGCTTATTAAAAAAGCTTTAACATTGTTCATAAAGAAGTAGGTAATTATGGCAGAAGAATTATTATCCGCAGTAAAGCAAGAAAATGAAGATGACGAAGCATCTCTTCGTCCCCAAACATTAAGTGAATATGTTGGTCAAGAAGATTTGAAGGAAAACTTGGAGGTTTTTATTAAGGCCGCTAAGATGAGAGGTGAATCTTTAGACCATGTTTTGTTGTATGGTCCTCCAGGACTAGGTAAAACAACAATGGCTTATATTTTAGCTAACGAAATGGGCACTAATATCAAAACAACTTCTGGTCCAAGCATTGAAAGAAGTGGCGATTTAGCTGCTATCTTATCATCTTTGCAACCAGGTGATGTTTTGTTTATTGATGAAATCCATCGCTTGCCTAAGCAAGTTGAAGAAGTACTTTATCCTGCAATGGAAGATTTTTATATCGATATTGTTGTAGGCAAAGAGGAAGGTGCTAAATCAATCAGATTAGACCTTCCACCATTTACACTAGTTGGCGCAACGACTAGGGCAGGATCAATTAGTTCACCACTAAGAGATCGTTTCGGTATCACATCAAAATTAAATTATTATACTGAAAACGAATTATGTCAGATTGTTACACGTACTGCTAAAGTCTTTAATTCATCAATAGATGAAGAAGCAGTATTAGAGATTGCGAGACGTTCTAGAGGTACACCAAGAATCGCAAATCGTTTGTTTAGAAGAGTAAGAGATTTTGCGCAAGTTAAAAATGATGGTGTTATTGATGTGAACATTGCGAAAGAAGCATTAACTAAACTAAAAGTTGATTCTTTAGGTTTAGATGATGTAGATATTAGATATTTGAAGGGTATCATTGAAAGGTTCAATGGTGGCCCAGTTGGTGTTGAATCTATTGCAAGTGCAATAGGTGAAGAAGCTATTACGTTAGAAGATGTTTATGAACCATATTTATTACAAATAGGTTTCATAAATCGTACAGCTAGAGGAAGAACAGTTACACCAAAGGCATATGAACATCTTCAAATAGACAGTGAACATCCTTTGTTTTAGAGGTAATAAAATGAACGTTGAATTATTAGCAAGCAACTTAAAAGATTTAGGTTATGCAGTAAATGTTTTTGATTGTAAAGAAGATGCCGCGAAGTATTTATGCGCAAATATTAATAATACTAGCGTTGGTATCGGTGGTTCCGTGACTGTACAAGAACTTAATTTATATGAAGAGTTAGCGAAGAACAACGATGTATATTGGCACTGGGAAAAAGCAGAAATTGCGAAAGCAAATAGCGCTGATGTATATCTAAGTTCAGTTAATGGCATTTCTATGGATGGCGAAATCATCAATATTGATGGAACAGGAAATAGAGTTGCTTCAATCCTTTATGGTCACAAGAAAGTTTATTTGATTTTTGGTATAAACAAGATTGCAGAAAATTATGAACTAGCACTTGATAGGGCAAGAAATATTGCTGCCGTTAAAAATGCTATTAGACTTAAAAAGAACACGCCTTGTGTTAAGACTGGCAAATGCATGAATTGTAAGTCACCAGAAAGAATATGTCGCGGCTTAACAGTTCTTTGGGAAAAACCAAAGGGCCAGGATTATAAAATAATCATCGTTAAAGAAGAGTTGGGTTACTAATGTTTGCGGAAATATTAAACTATATTGATGGCAATATTATGTGGGGTCCTGCAATGATCATCTTTTTGCTTGGCTCTCATTTATACTACACATACAAGACCGGTTTTATGCAGAAGCATATCGGTAAAGGCATTAAACTATCTTTACAAAAAGATAGTAGTGATAAGGGTGATGTTTCAGTATTTGGTTCTTTAATGACAGCACTAAGCTCAACGATTGGTACTGGCAATATCGTCGGCGTCGGTACAGCTATCGTAATGGGTGGACCTGGTGCTGTATTTTGGACTTGGATTGGTGGCATTTTTGGCATTGCTACTAAATATGCTGAATCTTATATTGCAGTTAAGCATCGTCGTAAACATTCTAATGGCGTTTATACTGGTGGTGCTATGACAGCTTTTGAATATTTAAGAAAACCTATCTTGGCTAAAGTATTTGCAGCTTTATGTGCTTTGGGTGCATTTGGCATTGGTTGTTCTACACAAGCTGCTGCGATTGTTGATGTCATGAATGGTACTTTCGGTGTCAACAAATATTTAGTTGGTATTATCTTATGTATTTTGACAGCATTAGTAATTTTTGGTGGATTAAATTCAATCGCTAATGTATGTTCTAAACTAGTTCCAGTAATGTCTATTGTCTATATTGTTGGTTGCGTTGCGATTCTATTTATCAATGGCAAATATCTTCCAGAGACAATAATGCTTATCTTGTCTAGTGCTTTTGAAACTAAAGCAGCAGTTGGTGGATTTGTTGGAAGCACTATTATTATTGCCGCAAGATACGGTATCGCTAGAGGCTTATTTTCTAACGAAGCAGGCATGGGAAGTGCTCCTCAAGCTACAGCTGCTTCAGTAGCTAAAAACGCTGTTAAACCAGCTCTAATTGGCTCTACAGGCGTTTTCTGGGACACTGTAGTTGTTTGTTTAATGACTGGCTTAGTTATTGTTTCGAGCGTTGTTGGTAATCCAAACATTTCTGCTATTGGTATTTCTGGTGCTACATTATGTACAACATGTTTCTCACAAATACCTTTTGGTAGCGAACTATTGGTATTTGGTATTTTAACTTTTGCTTATTCAACGATTCTTGGTTGGAATTATTATGGTAGAAATTGTTGTCGTTATATCTTTGGCCATAAATCTCTACCTGTTTATCAAGCATTGTGGATTGTTGTTATTTTCGTAGGTACTATTTTAACTGAAGGTGTTATTTGGACTATTGCGGATATTTTGAATGCTGCGATGGTTCTTCCTAATATGTTGGCAGTATTGTGGCTAAGAAAAGAGATGGTTGAAGATACTAAGTATTATCTAGATGGCGATCATCTTGAGGAAGAAGATCCAAATCTTATCTAGTTTCAAATAAAAAGTTATTTTATTTTGGATGATAATTGAAATTACTTAATTTCATATGGTATAATTATTAAGCGTAAATGGAGGAAATATAAATGCCTAGAGAGTTTGTAACATTCAAGTGTACTGAATGTGGTGAAGAAAACTACATCGGTTCTAGAAATAAGAAAAAACATCCAGACAAGATGGAAATTAAGAAGTATTGTCCTAGATGTAACAAGATGACTACACATAAGGAGAAAAAATAGGCTAATGCCTATTTTTTGTTATATATGGAAATTATCAAATATGTTTTAGGTCCATTAGGTACTAACACTTATCTCTTAAAACAAGGGAAAGATGTTTTGCTTATTGATCCTGCCTCAAAAGCCGAGAAATTAGCCTCATTACTGAACGAATATAACTTACTAGGTATTTTATTGACCCATGGCCATTTCGACCATATAAAGGCTGTAGATGGTTTATATGACAAGTATAAATGTCCAGTGTATTTACATCATGATGACGAAGAACTTGCGAGAGATAAATATAGTGGCAGTGACTTCGGTCTAGTATCATACATTAGTGTTCCAACTGTTCATATTAAAGAGGGAATCAACCAAATAGGCCCTTTTAACTTTGAAGTAATATATACACCAGGCCATACTGAAGGAAGTGTTATTTATGTATTTTCTGAAGATATATTCACTGGCGATACTCTTTTTAGATGTGGTGTAGGTAGAACGGATCTAAAAGGTGGAAACGAAAGAAAGCTAAGAGACTCGTTAAGAACGTTCACTAATTTCACAAAAGACTATCGTATCCATCCAGGTCACGATGAAGAAAGCATTCTCTCATATGAATTAAACTATAATCCTTACTTAAGATGACATAAATGTCATCTTTTTTAAGCATTTTCCATTTTTGACGGAATAAATATATAGAGGCAAAAATGGAAGAGAGATTATTAGCTTTATTAAGACTTGCGATTAAATATAACGCCAGCGATATCCATTTCACATTGCATTACCAAGAGATGTCGATTGAAATGCGTATCGATGGCATATTTCGCAAAGTAAAAACAAAATTTGATGACTATAAATTAATTAGATATTTACAATATCTATCGAATTTAGATGTCGGGAATATGTTACATCCTCAATCAGGACAATTTTCACTTGATGTGGATGGCCAGAATCTATCCCTTAGATTTTCAATAATCAATAATATCAATTTTTCTAATGGTGTTTTAAGAATTTTAAATTCTGAGTTAAAGATAGATGCCGATCATTTATCTAATATTGATTACCAAAACATCTATTTTAAATCATTAATGAAACGTCGCAATGGCTTAGTATTATTTACTGGTCCAACCGGTTCGGGCAAAACCACTACATTATACAATTTATTGAAGTGTGCGAAAGGACGTAAGATTTTCACAATCGAAGATCCAATCGAAGTTTATAACGATTTATTTGTGCAACTTCAAGTAAATGAAGAAGCTGGGTTCACATATGGCGAAGGAATTAAGCAAATCTTAAGACATGATCCAGATATCATCATGATAGGTGAAATTAGAGATGAAAAGGCCGCAAAAGGTGCCATCACAGCTGCCAATACTGGTCACTTAGTTTTATCGACGCTCCATTCATCATTCGCTTACTCCGCAATTAGTAGATTGGTTGATTTAGGAGCTAACGAGAATGAACTATTTGAAAACTTGATATGCATCGCTAATCAAAGATTATTAGTTAATACCAAGGATAAACATAAGCAAGTGGTCTACGAAATTATGGATAAAAACGAATTAGCTTACTTTAGAAAAAATAGAATAAATTCAAAAGATTTCCTAAGTATAGAAAAGCAAATTCAAAAAGGGATTAATGATGGTATCTATGAAAAAGATTCAATCTAAACAAATCCTAAATGAAGAAGACCTTGCTTATTTAAATAAATTATTAAAGACAAATATACCTTTAGCTAATGGTTTGAAACTCATCAAAAGAAAGGGTAACGAAAAAATAATTGATGAATTGTTACAAAAATTAGATGAAGGAATGTTGATAGAAAGAATAATTGAAAGCTATATTCCTAGTAATTTGAATGGATACTTATCTCCTCTAATTAAAAATCTGCCATTCTCTATAGCTATAGATATCAGTTTATCTTTCTATGATAGGGTTAAACAGAATGAGAAACAAATAATGAATTCTTTAGCTTACCCTTGTATTCTATTGTTTGTTTCTCTAACTGCTTTATACCTATTTGATTTATATGGCATCGATTCAATCTTTATGATGCTCAAATCATTTAATAGTAATATTGCATTATTCTCTTCTTTAAGGATTCTATTTAGAGCGGTTGTTTATGTTTTCTATTATGGAATTTTAATCTTAGCATTATTTGCCTTATACTTCTCACGCCCTAAACGCATCGTGTTCTTATATTTACAATTATCTAAACATTTCCCAAACAGTTTGGTTAATATCAGTTATTGCGAACAATTTGTTTCGTTATTACTTATTTGTAGTCAAAGAGGTTATAAGACAAAGCAGGCATTAGAACTATTAAAGAGTATGAAGAGTAAACCTGTTATTTCTTTTCTGGCTTTCCATTTAGATGAAAGTTTATTAAATGGTGAGACGCTAAGAGACGCATCAAAACAAATCTATTATGATAATAGTTTGTCACGTTTTATTAAGATAGCCACATATTCAAATGATTTCAACAATGTTTTAGCAGGATATGTAAATTTAGCGAAAGAAAAAATACAAAAAAAGATTAAAAAATATACGATATCAATTCAACTAGTAACATACATATTTATTGGCTTGATTATCGTTTTTATATATCAAATATTATTCTTGCCTTTGCAGGCACTTAGTAACATTTAAAAGGAGGATTATGAAAAAAGGTTTTACATTATTAGAAATGATGGTAGTGGTGATGATTGTTTCAATTCTATTTCTTTTGACATTGCCCAATGTATCGATGGTAATTAACTCCGTTGATAATAGAGCATGTAAAGTCATGAGTAAAGTTGTAGATAGCGCAATTACACAGTTTAAATTAGATTATGGCACAATGCCTAATTCTATTACTGATTTAGTGTCGGCAGGATATATCTCAGAAGAACAAACCACTTGTTCTAATGGCACAAATTTATATTTGGAGGATGGCCATTGTGTCAGTGAGTAAAGGATTCACGCTGTTAGAATCATTAGTATCAATTCTAATTATCACGACATTAATGGTTTTAACTTTAAGAAACTATCACGGTATTAATCTAGATCACTATCTATTTATGAATAATTATGTCGAAAGTAAATCAATCGCAATAAAAAATTACGAAAGAGTAGATTTTGAATCAGGTATTAGTTTCAATGAAATGGGACATGTGAATATGGCTAGAACTATCGATTTGAATAATCATTCAATCATAATCCATTTGGGTAACGGATACATGACTTATGAATAAAAGAGGATTCCTTTTGTTGGACGCTTTGCTTAATGTGTTCATTGTTTCAATAATAGTCAGTCTATGCTTATATGTTTACGAAGCTATCAATTATGCGGAAAGTGGCTTTAATGATTATTTGATTAACGAAAATGATAGTTATGAACAAATCTTCAATAGTTTAAGTGAATGTGAGGCATGTTTTATCGATGAATCTGACTAGACTTATTTTGGCTTTACTAATAACCTTGACTATACTTCCACTTTGTAGCGAAACATTTAATTTAGTAAGTAATATCAATTTTGATTATAACGAAGTAAATGATGAATTAGCTTTAGTAGATTTAAGAAGGATAATGTTGCTGGCTTATGACTTAGATGTTAGATATGATGAAATAAATTTTATATATCAAGATAAAGATTATTCTTTAGCCATGAATAACAATAATTTAGTATTATCACCTGGTTATCAATTATTTATTGCGGATGTCGACGAGTTATATTTTGAAATAAGAAACAATTGCGTTTATGTTATCTACCAAAGAAAAAACAAAAATTACGAAAAAGTCATCTCAAGCGCAGCCGGGTTTTATCTCGACGAGTTTTTTGATTGTCATGATGATAGTGATGACGATATTGATGTCCAAGTTTGATTATATAGAGAAATGTAATAATGCGTATTACAACTTAAATGAATTTACTGATAGTTTTTATGAAGAGGCATTAATCATCAATCACGTAAAATGCGTTTTATTGCAAAACGAGGAATTAACTGATTTTAATATCAATGGTATAAATGTAGAGGTATATGGGCAAGATGAATCGTATAGTTTATTTTTTGATGATAAACAGATAAACGTCGATGTTTATGATAATATGGTCGTGGACTATTATGTCGGATAATAGTAAGATGGACGTATGGGCAAAAAGAAATTAATCGGCACATTCATGTTGCTACTGGCATCTTTGTTTTGGGGAATGTCATATCCATTACAAAGCATGACATCATCTGATATAGCACCATATACTTTAGCAACCATAAAGAATATGGGTTGTTTTCTTATGATTCCTGTATTAATTATTGGCAAACATAAGATTACAAAACGTGATATGCTTTGTGGCCTAGTAACTGGTGTCATAACAATTACTGGCACTATTGTTCAACAAATGGGTATTGAGATAAGTAGCGTTAATAATGCAAGCTTCTTGAGTACACTATACATTGTACTTGTTCCAATCTTTGGTTTATTCCTTGGCAAGAAACCTAAGAAGACAGTTTGGCTTGCGGTTTTATTGGCATTAGTTGGCGTATACTTCTTATGCTTAGCAGGAACGGGTGCTTTCGTCTTTAGCAAAGGTGATATCTATCTATTAATTTCCGTAGTATTCTGGACTTTACAAATCATCTTTGTCGATATCTTTGTACAAAAGAGCGATCCTTATGTTATGGTTTTTGTGCAACAACTAACTTGCTTTATAATCGCAACAACGATGACTATTTTCTATGAAAAACCTGATTTGTCTCCTTTGGCTAATATGATTCCAGTCGTAATTTACTACGCTACTTTATCAGGAATTGTTGCAGCATTTCTACAAATTAGATACCAAAAAGATATTGACCCATCTATTGCTTCTTTGACTTTGAGTCTAGAATCAGTATTTGGCACATTAGGTGGTTTCTTTATCCTACATCAAACACTAACTGCTAACCAAATTATTGGTTCAGCATTAATATTTATTTCAGTATTATTAGGGCAATTATAAGGAGAAACTATGATAAACTGTACAGAAATCAAACCTGGTCAATGTTTTACATGGGAAAACGAATTGTATCAATGTATCGAATCGACATTGAACAAAACGGCAATGGCCAAAATGAAAGTTAAGATAAAAGTTAAAGTTCCTCGTACAGGCGTCGTAAAGGAACTAAGTTTCATCGGTTCTGATAAAGTTGGTGAAGCCGAAATAGAGAAGCGTCCAATGCAATTCTTATATGATTCTGGTGATTCAATGGTATTCATGGATAGTGAATCATATGAACAAATAGAAATTCCAAAAGATCGTCTATCATGGGAAAGCAAATTTTTAATTCCAAATTTAGACGTCAACATTCAAATATATGAAGGTGAAGTGCTAGGCGTTTATTTACCTGATAAAGTTGAAATGTCTTTATCTGAGTGCGAACAAGCAGTAAAGGGTGATACCGCAACTGCTGCACTAAAAAATGCTATTACGGAAACTGGTTTATTAGTAAAAGTTCCAATGTTTATTAATGAAACAGATAAAATAATAGTTTCTACTATTGATGGAAAATATTGTGGAAGAGCCTAGTGGTTCTTTTTTGGAGGAATCATGGAAAGATTAAAAAGAAGATTAGCGAAAAACGATTATGATTATGCAAAAAGTGAAAAACAGGATGATTTAAAACTTCATTATTTGTTTGAAGCAATTAATTTGCTAGCCCAAGAAGATAAACAGATAGGTGATTCAAATCGTCAGGCTATTAGAAGACTCATCGAAGAGAATAGCGACGCTTTTGAAGCAAATGTCGATTTTGAAGATTTTGTTTTAGACGTATTCTATGAAAGACCAGTCTTCTCAGACCTTCATATCGAAAATAAAGATGTGTACTATTATGAAGATTTCAATACTGTAAAAGCCTATAAAGCTAATGATGACAATGTCTTGTCGATTAAAGCTTTCCAGAGAATATTAGAAGAGAGCGACATGGTAAGTTTCTATATGTCGATATATAAGATTCACGATTATATATATGAACAAAACAAAAATGAATATAGTGATTATGAAGTTAGACTTATTAAAGCTTCAAATTATCTATTAGAGAATGCTTTAAATAATTTATTAGTAGAGGAACAATAAAAGATGACAATGTCATCTTTTATTTTTTATTTCTTGTCGCTTTCTTAATTGCGTTAAACGATTCGTTTGATAAATCATGTTCAATTAAGCAACTGTCCATATAGGCCGTCTGTTTAGAGACACCTAGTGACATCAATAATTTCGCAATATATTCATGTCTCTCAGACATTGTTTTCGCTATTTTGACGCCTTCAGGTTTTAAAGAAATAATATTCTTTTCAATAGTGATATAGCCATCGGTTTCTAATTGCTTTAGAGCTACAGAAACAGTAGGACGAGAATACTTCATATATTTAACCACATCAATAGCTCTAACTTTACCTTTTTCTAATTGAATAAAGTAGATTGCTTCTAAGTAGTTTTGTATTGTTTCATTTCTTTTCATATTTTCATTTTACCATCATTGACATCAGTGCTTCTAATTCTTAAGATATTCGTAGATGATGAACTTTATCGCTAGAAATTACGGAACGATAATAGTAGTTACTATTATATTAGTAATAGCTTATTTTTGCGCACGTTATTTGATTAAAAGTAATAAGTATTGTGCACATTGTAAACATAATGATTCTTGTATAGTTAAGAAAATAATTCACTAATTATTTTTAAGATATTTAATAGCGTTATTTGCGGCAATAGCACCATCGTTACATGCGGTTACTATTTGACGTAGGTCTTTTTCAATACAATCGCCAGCTCCATATATTCCTGGAACTTTTGTTTCCATATTTTCGTTTACAAGCAAGTATCCATTTTCATTTAGTAAGTCTTTACTAATAAAGTTTGTTTCTGGATTTGCTCCGATGTAAGGGAAAATTCCTTTACAAGGAACAGTTGATATTTCGCCTGTTTCAACATTCTTGATATTTAAGCCGACAATCTTATCATCCTCTATGGCTAGTGATTCTGGTAGATGCTTATAAATAACTTCGATTTTAGGATTTTCAAGAACTTTTTGAACAAGACTTTTGTCTGCTCTAAATTCATCTCTTCTGATGATGATGGTTATTTTTTCTACTATTGAAGCTAAAAACAAAGCTTCTTCAAGCGCGCTGTTTCCACCGCCAATTATTACAACCGGTTTATTGCGATAGAAGAAACCATCACAAACTGCACAATAAGATATTCCTCTACCGACATATTTTTCACTGTTTGGTAAAGCCAATGTTTTTTCTTTTGTGCCTGTGGCGATGATTATGGCTCTTGCATCATAATTTGTGCCATCACTCAAATAAACAACTTTGTTTTCAATCTTTTCAACTTCACCGACAATAATTTGAGCTCCCAAATCTTTTGCCTGGTTCACAAAATTGTCAGCTAGTTCCATGCCTTTGATATTTGCCAAGCCAGGATAATTATCAATCTGATAAGTCTTAGGAAGCTTACCACCGAAGCTTTCCTTTTCGACGACTAAAACACTTAGGTTAGCTCTAAGAGCGTATATTGAGGCGCTAAGGCCCGCAGGACCTGCTCCAATAATCACAACATCATATTTCATAATTTGATTATATTACAAGATTGAAATAATATTTAATAAGTATGAAAGTATCGGAAGGATTAAAATACACTTTATTGTGTACTGGCATATATTTATTGCTTTGCTTAATTGAAGTTTTTGTTATGAGACCACTAATTGATTTTATTGATGATGGTTTCTTAACTTATTTTGTCGTATATAATATTTTCTTTATTTTACTTAATCCTATTCTGACTTATTTTATTTATGAAAGGTTGCCACTTAATTATGGTAAGCGTAACAAGTTTGCCAAAAACGATGTGGTAAAATAATACTATGAAAATTGCGATAGTAGCTGGTGGTACAGGGGGCCACATTTATCCTGCAATCACCTTAGCTGATGAATTAAAAAATAGGGGTCATGAGATAACGTTTATTGGTTCTAATGACCGTATGGAAAAAGAAGTAATCCCTTCTAGTGGTTATAAATATATTGGCATTGATGTTGAAACTACTAGAGGTGGTATTGGACAAAAAGTTAAATCATTATTAAGTATCGGCAAGACTTATTTTGAATGTCAAAAGATACTAAAAGGTTTTGATATGGCCATTGGTTTTGGCAACTACATCTCAATTCCTGTTATGCTTGCGGCGCATCATATGAAGCTTAAGACTGCAATTCACGAACAAAACTCATATGTTGGTAGAGCAAATAAATTATTGGACCAAAAAGTTGATTTGATTATTGGTTCATACGAAGAGAATAAGAAGCAATTCAAAAATCCAAATACCTTTATTTTAGGAAATCCTCAAGCAAGTAAAGCAAAAGGAATCAAAAAAGATCCAACAGTAATAACTAATTTAGGTTTAGATCCTAATTTAAAGACAGTTGTTATTTTTATGGGTTCTTTAGGTTCTGAAAGTGTTAATACGAAATTAGTAGATTATTTTAAATTGTTAGATGGATCTTATCAAGTTGTTTTTGCGACTGGTTCTAGGCATTATGAAAAGATGAAGGAGCTAGTTAAAGAGACGCCTTATCTTAAATTATTTGAAAGAGTTGATGGCATTAGTCTAGAAGTTAATAGTGATTTACTAGTTTGTAGAGGTGGAGCTACAACTTTAAGTGAAATCGTAGCTGTTGGCGTACCCGCAATCATTATTCCTTCACCATACGTGCCAAATAATCACCAATACTATAATGGCAAGGCTTTAGTTGACAAAGATGCTGCCATGATGATTGAAGAAAAAGATTTAACAGGTCAATTACTGTTTGATAAGGTAAATAGTATAATTAATGATAGTGCTAGATTATCAAGCCTAAGGAAAAATGCAAGGTCTTTAGCTAATGACAATGTAGTTGAAGACATTATCAATAAATTGGAGAGTTTATGATTGATGAATTCTTAAAGAATCACGGTGAATACTACAATGACAAATACTTTAAAGATATGACCAGCCTTAAAATGGGTGGCCATATTTGCCATTACGTAGTTCCAAATACTATCAATGATGTAAAAGAAATAATTGCTTATTTAAAAACTAATCATATTCCATTCAAAGTTATGGGCAATGGTTCTAATTTGGTATGTGGTTCTAGTGAATTCTCAGGC
The DNA here is from genome assembly GCA_018064825.1 of Candidatus Colivicinus equi. Taxonomy (GTDB): domain Bacteria; phylum Bacillota_I; class Bacilli_A; order Erysipelotrichales; family Erysipelotrichaceae; genus Colivicinus; species Colivicinus equi. Next base: position 5,800 of record JAGHUL010000056.1, on the reverse strand, counting down.
GTTATATTAAGTTTAAAGAATTTAAATAATTACGAAATAAACAATACTGAAATATATGCTGAAGCAGGCGTCTTGGTTATGGGACTATGTCAACACTTAGCTAAAGAAGGCTTAAGTGGTATGGAATTTGCTTCAGGAATTCCTGGCAATGTTGGTGGACTTGTTTATATGAATGCTGGAGCATATCGTAGGTCGATGTCTGATGTTGTAAAAAGTGTATTAGTTTTAAAAGATAACGAACTAGTATGGTTAGATAACAAAGAATGTAACTTTACATATCGCCATTCTATATTTGGTGATCATCCTCACTGGGTTATTTTAGCTGCAAAACTACAACTAGAGCACAAACCTAGTGAAGAAATATACGCTTTAATGAGAGACCGTTTAGAGCGTCGAAAAACATCGCAACCTTTAGATAAGCCAAGTGCCGGTTCTTGTTTCCGTAATCCTGACAATGGATTCGCTTGGGAACTAATTGATGGCATCGGTTATCGCGGTTATAAGATTGGCAATGTTTGTGTATCAAATAAGCATTCAAATTTTATTATCAATGATGGCGATGGCTGTGCTGAAGATTATTTAAAGATTGCTTATGAAATAATCGACAAAGTTAAAAATAAATACGGCATTAAATTAATATTCGAAGTGGAGAAATTTAATTGTTAGACGAACAAGAAAAAAAGATGATTGATAATATTCCGTTTGTGCACGAACGAAAGCAACAGAAGGATAATTACCAATTTAATAAAATAAAAAGAAGATACTTTATTTTAAGTATCTTTTTATCACTAGCTGTCATTGCTGCTGTATACCTATTAAGCAATAGATCAAACGTTTTCTCTATCAGTGTCAATGGCAATTATTACCTTAGTGATGATGACATTATTTCGACAAGCGAATTATCAACTTCCAGTAAATACTTATTTGTTTTTCCTAGTATTGTTGAAAAAAGAATTCTTTCTAATCCTTTAGTAGAAGAATGTGAAGTATCTTTATTAGATAATAATCTCGTAAGTATTGATATTAGAGAAAAGAAAATTGTTGGTTATATTTTTGAAGATAGTAATTACCAAATACTAACAATTGATAACGACAAGATTGAACTTACAACAGATAACGCATATCTTATCAATAAGATTCCTTTGATAGAAGGTTTTATCGAAGATGATTTAATCTTAATTGAAAAACAAATGGAAAATTTAGATAGCGACTTAATCAATGAAGTTAGCGAGATACATTACTATGCACCACTTAAATATCAATATGTCGAAGTTATTATGCGTGATGGAAATTATATCTTCACATCACCATACGGTCTCGATATTTTAAATAAATATTACGATATGGAGTCTTCATACGGTATGTCTAAAGATAGTTGTTTCTATTTCGAAGATATATCTGGAAATGCCTATGTTTCAAATTGTCCTTGGGAAAAAGAGGTCGAAGAAGTTAAACCAGAACAAGTAATAGAAGACGTTGAGTAAAGCTGTTAAACAGCTTTTTAAATAATAAAAAAAACACCTTACTAGGTGCCTGTATGTAAACTACATTACTGTAGGATTTTTAAGATGGTGGTTCCGGCCAGAATTGAACTGGCGACACATGGATTTTCAGTCCATTGCTCTACCTACTGAGCTACAGAACCATTGGTTGCGAGGGAAGGATTTGAACCAACGACCTTCAGGTTATGAGCCTGACGAGCTACCAGGCTGCTCTACCTCGCGATAATAGATGGCGGAGAAAGTAGGATTCGAACCCACGCGCCGCTACAAACGACCTTTCGGTTTTCAAGACCGACCCCTTCAACCACTTGGGTATTTCTCCATAAATATTATTTGGTGGACCCTGAAGGACTCGAACCTTCGACCACCCGGTTATGAGCCGGAAGCTCTGACCAACTGAGCTAAGGGTCCAAATAGTGGTAGCGAGGGTGGGACTCGAACCCACGACCTACCGGGTATGAACCGATCGCTCTAGCCAACTAAGCTACCTCGCCATTGCTCTACTAAATAAAAATGGTCGGGATGGCAGGATTCGAACCTGTGACACCTTGATCCCAAATCAAGTACTCTACCAAGCTGAGCTACATCCCGAATTTTAGATGGCGCGCCCAGCAAGACTTGAACTCGCAACCTTTTGATTCGTAGTCAAACACTCTATCCAGTTGAGCTATGGGCGCACGCTCCAATTGTTACACAGTGGTGGGGATGGAGGGAGTTGAACCCTCACGGTATTGCTACCAAGGGATTTTAAGTCCCTCGCGTCTACCATTCCGCCACATCCCCATTATTGGAGGTTCCTGCCAGATTCGAACCGGCGATCACAGAGTTGCAGTCTATTGCCTTACCACTTGGCTAAGGAACCATCTGATTTATCCGTGCCATATAATACTATCAAAATACTTATTAAATTGCAAGAATATATTTCAATTTGTTACAATAAACTTAATTAATCCTTAGGGGGTCTTTTTGTTTATGAAATTATTCGAGAGGAAAAACGGGACTATCGATATTGATAGTATCAATATCGAGGCCTTAGCTGGTGCAATTGAAGAAAAAAGAAGAGAAATAGAATCTTTATCTTTAGATAGTGATGCAATCACTAATGAAATCGCAAGAATAAAGAAAGCTCATGTAAAAAAGCTAAAAGATTTAGATGTAAAACATGAAGCTTTTGTTGATGAAATCAATGCAAATAAAACAAAGCTTGAAGTCGAAACAAACAAATTAAACAAAAAGAAAGCTGCTTATGAAGAGACGTATAAAGCTCAACAAGAAGAAATAAACGCTAAGATTGATGCAATACAACAAAAACTAATCGAAAAACAAAAAGAATGTACTAAGAAAGAATTTGCACAAAAAAAGAAGACCCTAGAAACTAGATTAGCTAATATTTCAAAACAAGAAGCTCAACTTGAAAAAGATTATGAAGAAAGAGTTGATAAATTAAAAGTATCTTACGATAAAGTAAAACTTACACAAGAACACAATATCGAAGAATTAAACAAAAAAGTTGATGCTTTAGTATTGGAAAAGAAGGCAATAGAAGATGAACTTCAAGTTAAGATTGATGACATCAGAAAAAAACATGAAGATAAGCTAATAAAACTTCAAACAACTAAGCAAGCTGAATTAGATGAAATGAAGCAAGCATTTGATTCGTACAACGAAGGTAAACGTCTTGAATTAAAGAATCTATATACTGACTTAGATAATTTAAATGGAACAAAACGTAATCTTGATAATGAATTAGAATCTATTAAGAATCGTACTTCGCATGAATATGAATTGATGTTGGCAAAGTATGAAACAGAAAATAATAGTTTATTAAAAGATAATGATTTATTAAGAAACGAATTAGAGAACCAACAATTAGCAGCTAAAACTAGTGCTGAAAATAATAAGAACGAATATAACAAGAAGTTAGAAGAACTTAATTATGTTCACGAATTATTAAATAGAGATAAAAACGAAAAGGCTGAAGCTTTTGATAATTTCTCTATAGAAGTTAAAAAGAAATACGAGGACTTCTATGCAAAATTAGCTAAAGATTTTTCACAAACTAACAAATTAAGAGAAGATGAATTAGAAAGTTTAAGATATTCAATTGAGAAACAAGAAGTTCAATTAAAGAACCAAACTGAATACTTACAAACTCGTTTCGACAATACTAATGATCAATTAAAGAAAACAGTAGAAGATTTACAACAAAAGAATAACGAAATCTCAGGCAATCTTACTGATTTAGAAAAACAATATCAAGCAAGAATTGACGCCTTAAATGCCGATGTCGTAAATCTACAAGCAAACAATCGTTTTGCTTTAGAAAATAAGACTGCTGAATTCGATAACATCATCAATGAAACTAGAAAAGAATACGAAGTTAAGAAGAATGAGATTGAAGACACAATCATCAATGTTTCAAAACAAATCGATGAACTAAAACAAAGCATTGAAGAAACAAAAGAAAACATCGATAAGTACAACGCTGACTTCGAAAAGAGAAAAGAAAATCTTATTAATGAACATGAAGATTATTTAAATAAGATTGCCGCAAACAAAGCACAATTAAACAAAGCTATCGAGGATGCAGCTGACGCTTTTGAAAAAGCAAAAGAAAAATACAATCAAGAAAATGCAGCTCTAGATGAAAAGATTGCTAATGCTAAAAAGGCTGCCGAAGAGGAAGCTCAGCAAATCAGAGATGAATACTCAAAAAAGAGTGCAGCTTTACAAGATGAATTCACAGAAAAATCTGATTATGCGTTAGGCGAACACAACGCTGAAATTGCAAGATTAAATGCTAAGTTTGATGCTGCTATTAATGAATTAAATAGCGAACACGAAGCAAGAAAGAACGAATACGAAGAATTAAAGAATACGATAGATGAAAAGTTAACAACTATCAAATCTGAATCAGAAGATAAGATTAATGATTTAATTAATCAACGTAATGATTTCTTGGCTTCAATCGAAAGAGTAAAAGACGAATTCGCAAAGCAACAAGATGATTATCGTAATAAGGTCGAAGAAATTGAACACGAGTATCGTAATGATGTTGCAAGATTAAATGAAGAACATACAAGCAATATCAAACAGATTGCTATTGATTACGAAACTATTCCTAATAAACATTTAGAAGAAATGAAAGCTGAATACGAACAGACTAAGAAGGAATATGATGAATTAATTGCAAGCTTTGAAGCTAAAAAACAAGAAATAGCTATTCAAGACGAAGAAAATCAAGACAAATATGAAAAGATTAGAGTTGATGCAGATGCTTTGTTAGAACAAGCAAAACAAGAATTTGAAGAAAACAAGAACAAATTCAAAGCTGCTGAAGCTGATCTAGAAGAGATGCTTGAAAACAAGACTGAACAACTTGAAAAATACCGTGTTGAACTTGATGAAAGAGTAAATGAAATCAAGACTAAACGTAAACAAGAGTTAGATGAAACAGTTAAGATTCTTGACGAAAAGTATGAGACACTAGAAAGATCATATTTAGAAAAACAACAAATTGTTAAAGAAAAATATGATGAAGATATTCGTCTTAAGAAAGAAGAATATGATAATCAAAAACTTAATATTGATAGTCTAGTAAATGAAATATTAATGCGTAAGAAAGCTGTTGAAAAAGAATGCGATGAACGTTACAGCAAAGCTGTTGAACAAACGCAAACTATTCAAGAACAACTAGATGTATTAGTAGCTGATAATGAAAAGACAAGAAGTAACATGTCTGCTAACATCGAAAGCAAGAAACAAGAAGTTACTGCCGCATTAGTAAGTTTGAAAGATAAGTATTCTAACATCTTAGCTGAAAAGAAGAAGGAATACGAAGATTTCGTCGCTGATAACAAACAAAAGAGCGAAGAATTAAAGCAAGAGATTATTGATTTAGAAGCTAAGCGTGCAGATGAAAAATCTAAATACGAGGCATATGAACAAGAGAAGGTTGCTGAATTCGCTGAACTAAATAAAAAGATTTCTGAATATACTAAGAACATTGATGAACAAGTTAAGGATCTTGCCACAAAACGTGATGAACTTGAAACTGTTCACAATCAAAGAGTTGACAGCATTAAGAAACAAATTGTTGATGTTATGTCTGAATATGATAGCTTATTAAAAGTTAAACCAGCTGATTTAGCGATCATTGATGATTCAGAGGGCACATTAACACAAAAGACTCAAGCATTTAAAGATAAGATTGATGCTTTAGAAGCAAATCATCAAGAAGTTCTAAAGACCATGGAAGAAGGATATCGTGAAACAATCGAAAAGATTAATAACGATAT
>JAGHUL010000041.1 GCA_018064825.1 Candidatus Colivicinus equi | reverse complement strand
TTTAATTGTGATGCTACATTATTAACACAGTGGTGCTATTTGATTAATATGGTGACGCTAAAATTGTTATCACATTGGTGCTACGCCACTGAAATATTCAGTTAAGAATATCCTTATAATTCGAATTATAACAATGCCGACAAATCAAAATTTGTTAATCAAAAACTGTATACACTCTCATATCGAAAATTATTATTATTTCTTTCCTCTTCTATTTTCATAGAATAAGATTTTTGTTTCTATTGAAGAATCATAGATATTGTTATCAATTAATTGTTCAGCAAGTTTATAAGCTCTTGAACTTGATGTTGCAAATAATAATTCAATATCTTTTTTCTTTCCTTTTTTAGGAGAATACTTAATAGATGTTTCAACATCTCCCATTTGTTTTGCAATGAACAGATTATACTCGCTATCAATCATTTGTCTGATAGCAGACGTAAGAATATAAATGTAGCATTCTTTTCCTTCAGGATTAAAACCCCTAGCATCATAAAGTGGGACAATGTCCCATTTTTTGTCTATCTTTAAAATACCACGTTTAGATTGTTTGTTCTCTAATCCTGGTGTATCAGTAATTCTATAGCCCATAGGCTTTAATTCTAATTCAATTAGATTAGTTAGTTGTCTTGAAAAAGTATTCTCTAAAAAGCTTGTAATTGGCTTTTGGAAGAAACTGTAGTTTTCAAGTTCTCCAAGAAAATATGGATCTATATCTAATTTATGTAAATCCTCTTTTGATAAATCATAAACATTTACAAGTTTAATCAATTTTGCAACAGAAGGCTTATCAACCTTACCTGATTCAACGTTTGTTATATATGTATGTGATACATCTTTTGTTTTAGCAAAAGCATTTGCTGATAAACCAGTAGATATTCTTATTTTTCTACAATACTCTGATATTTTTGTTCCTTTTTTCATAATGTAATTGTAGCATAAAAATATAGCGTAAAATTTAAGCCTGTTGCAATTAAAGAAAAACTATGTTTAAATTAATGTAGCAATATGTTGCAAAGCCTTGCAATATATGAGTGTTTTGACACTGATGGTCCATAATTTAGGCATTATTTTAATAATGAAAAAAGGAGACATCAGAATGAACGATATTAACACCAAAGAAAACATCAACAAAGATGTTATTGAAATAAAAGAAATAAAATTATGTGAGAAATATGCTCTTCCAATTACTGATGCAGCAAAATATTTTAATATTGGTCAACATATGCTAAGAGAGTTAGCTTCTATTTCTAACAACGATTACACATTAAGAGTTGGTACCAAGATTTTAATTAAAAGAGAAAAGTTCGAAGAATACCTAAACAAGCGTAGCGTGTTATAAGTTATAATCCATTTAGGAACTATAGCTTTCGCTTGTGCTTAATTAAAAAGGAGAAGCTGTGTAATGGCGTTAGATAATAGTAAAAACACAAAGAAGTTACATAAAGGTGAACGTATTAGGAAAGATGGCAGATATGAATATCGTTATAGAGATAAACTTGGCCAAGATCATTCAGTTTATGGAACATCATTAGCAGAATTAAGACAAAGGGAAGAAGAAATCAGTAGATTAAGATTTAAGGGTGTTAATCTTGATAAAGCTAACGTTAGTTTAGATGATCTATTTGATTTATGGAGAGAAAACAAAAAAGGTATCAAGAAAAACACATTCTCTAATTACATTTATATGTATAGAAGATATGTATACGGCAAGTTTGGGAAAAACAAAATTAGAGATATGTCTAGATCTGATATTAAACGATTCTACAATGATTTATATGATAAAAAACATCTTTCAGCAGGAACCATTGATTCTATTCATACAGTAATTCATCAAGTAATTGAGATTGCTATTGATGATGACTATATTAGATATAATCCTGCAGATAGAGCCTTAACTGAACTTAAAAAAGAAGAAAAGAAAAAGAAAAACAACGATTTTAAGCCAATCGAACCAAAGTTTCTAAATTCTGAAGAAAAAGCAGCTTTATTTGATTTCTTAAAAACAAGTGTTCAGTATCATCGTTGGTATTATGTTTTAGGTTTTCTAATTATGACCGGAGTAAGAATAGGTGAGTTTGCAGCTCTACAAAAAGAAGATGTAGATTATAAAAATAGAACAATTACAATAAACAAAACCCTAGCTTCATACGAAATTGATGTTCCAGGTAAAACAAAAAGAAAAACACTCTATGAAATTCATTCCACAAAAACAGAAGATGGAAAAAGAGTAATACCTATGAATGATGAAATCGAACAAGTTTTAAGAGGTGAGGAAGAGTATCAAAAATTTGCTGAACTAAAATGCGTTAGAGAACTTAATGGTTATAAGGATTTTATGTTTCTTACTTCAATTGGAACATTCTATAAAGATTGTACAGTTAACAAAGCAATTTATAGAATCATTAAAGCTTGTAACGAGGAAACAATATGCAAGGGTTTAAATAGAGTGTTACTACCAAAAGTTAGTTGTCATAAATTTAGACACACTTTTAATTCAGATATGCATAATCTTGGTATAATGGTAGAGGATCGAATAGCGATACTTGGGCAAAAAGATGTTGATGTAAATATTGATGTTTATACTCATGTTGCTGATGAAACAAAAAGAGCAACGATGGAGAAAATGTCATCACATTATAAAGCGTCTGGTACCATGTTTGACCCAACCAGTACCCAGGAAAATTAAAACTTGGTGTAATCTGATTACTGGTTATGTAAATTAAATATATTCAAAAGTTCCGAAATATAAGGAATATAACCATTTGATAAGTAATGTAAAATCGAGTAGTTATTGTCCCTACAATGAAGGAAAGACAAGGACAATAGAAATTGAAGAAGTTCATTAAAGCCCGTTATAATGCGGGTTTTTTGATACTTACATCAATTTGAATTCGTTATAAAAATGACACTTTTATCAAAAAAAGTGTCAAAAAAGTGTCAAAAATTATATAGATTTATAAAGTAGTAAAATAAACCATAAAAACTAAAAATAATTTGAAATGAACAATTATATTGTTTTTGTTCAGTTATTGATGTAATATATAGGTGAGTAAGGAGGAGATTATTATGGGAAACGAGGTATTTAAAAAAAGAATATCTGAGTTAAGAAAAAAGAAAGGACTTTCACTTGAAGAATTAGGAAAACTAGTTGGTTTAGGAAGAAATACAGTTTATTACTGGGAAGATAAAGGAGCTGTGCCAAACGATTCCGTGTTGTTAAAACTTTCTGAAATATTTGATGAAAGCATAGATTATTTATTAGGTAACGATAAAAGAGCATCACAAAGAGAAGCAGCATTTAGAAACTGGAACAAATTAACCGATGAAGAAAAAGAAAAAGCTATGAAAATAATTGATGCTTTTGTTCCAAACGCTAATAAAGATGAAGAAAGCGAGGATGAAGATGTCTAATGTAAACTTTAAAAAATGTGTACAAGAAGCAGATATAGTTTTATTAACAATAGGACAAAATTCTTTTCCTATTAACATTAAGAAAGCAATAGAAAAAGGAATAAAAAACTATAATATCACCATTGTTAAATATAGTGATTTAACGAATGATGATTTATCACAAAGTAATTTGTTAGGCAATTCTTATGAAGAAAATGGAAAGTATTATATCGAATACAACGACAAATTATTTAGTGAAGGAAGAAGAAGATTCACCATTTGCCATGAATTAGGTCATATTTTGTTAGGTCATAACCTAAAGTTAAAAGACGATAAAGTTCAAGAAAGAGAAGCTGATATATTTGCTGCTGAACTATTAATGCCAGAAGCAATAATACAAGAAGTTGTTAAAAGAGGATACAGCATTCAAAATCAGAATAGATTAGAAAATGTATTTAAAGCATCAAAGCAAGCGTATGATATCAGACTAGAAGAATTTGGTAGATATCCTGATTGGTACATAAAATCAATGGATACAAGTTCTATTATGTTACAGTTCAATGGTTTCCTAAACGAAGCATTTCCAAATAAAAGAAAACATGATTACTACGATGTAGATGAACAAGAAGCAGAGGAAAGAGCAAAAGATGCGTGGAGACGTTAAACTGGGAAAGTTGAGGTGTGAATTATGCACAAAAAAATAAAAACTCGACAATTGTTGGCGCAATTATCGAGTCTAGAGCCGGTTAATAAATTAACCTCCATCCATGGTTATTTTAACATCACCGGCGAGAGCAGTCAAAGAGTGATTGCTAGTATTTTCTCGTTAAGGAGGTTAAAAAACTATGAGAAAAACTTTGTATGATGATGGATATCATCACGAGCTTACTGAGGGAGCTAAAGTTGTTGGTGAAGATGGAATAGTTGCCCTTGCCAACATAAAAAACACCCAGATACCGAAGGAACTTGTCCCTTTTAACAAGGCGAAAACCAAAAAAGACAAAAGAGGATATGTTCACTTCTATATTCATGACAAAGGTTTTGCCTGCGTCCTGAATAACGCAAAGAAGTATGCGCCATTATTTAGGCAATATGATGGAATTATCTCTCCAGATCCATCTATGGGTATTGGTAATTCTCTATGTTTATTAAAAATGAGCACGTACTTTAATAGAGCAATTGGTTTCTTTTATCAAAGGAACGGCATACCAGTTATACCAAATATTCGGTGGACTGATGAAGCTAGCTATCCATTTTGTTTCCTTGGTGTACCTAAGAATAGCATAGTAGCTATTAGCACACATGGGTGTTGCAAATCAAAGGAACAAAAAGAATTATTTCGAGCAGGTTTAATAAAAATGCTTGAAGTACTAGAACCAGAAGATGTTATAGTACATGGGCACATGCCTAAAGAAGTCTTCCAAGATTTGGAAAATAAGACAAGATTTCATCGTTATCCAAGTGAATTTGAACAAACTCACAAGGAGGAACGATAATGGGCGTATATAAAGGCGGAGCAAGTTACTACCACAATATTTCTGAAAATGTAACCACAGTATCACATTTCTACAGTTATAAAGATGGCTATTTTGGAGAAAAAAGTAAGTCAAAAGACAATTATGTAAGAATTATTGAAAGTGAAAACCCATTATCAACAGCTAAAGATTTCTACGATAAAATTGGTTATGGTGGAATTGAAAAACCATTAAAAGGTGGCAAAGGTTATATAACAAAAATGGAAGATGGAACTATTCTTACATATAGACCTATATCATCATCCGATGGTTCGCCAGCAGTAGAAATTAATATTAAAGGTAGTGATTCTCACGGAAAATTAAAATCACAAAAAATACATTTTACGGAGGTAAAACAATGAAAATAAATGATTACAGATTTAATCAAAATTTGTTAAAAAGTTTTATAGGAAAGACTTTTAACAAATATAAACATGAGAAATTTTTGTTTACAAATACAGTAACACAAACCTTAGGATTTATGATTGATAACAAATCTTATGAAATTAACAACGATTTTGAACAAGTAGATTTTATGGACTGGGATAACGAAGCGACTATTTGCAGAATTAGCCAAACAAGCTGGGATAGCATATTGCCCAATAATGAAGATGTAATTGAAACCGAAATAAATAAAGAAATAAAATCAATTACATTAATCAACGATCATTTTGTATCGAGGGCTCATGGAGTTGTTGATTATGATTGGTGGGAAACAAGAGCTGTCATATTTAATTTTGGTGAATTAGAAGTATCGTTTGAAAAACAAGATAGTTTCTTCTCGATGGAAATCGAAATTAACAAAGGCTACGATTTAATTAATAAAGTTGAGGATGGCAAATTTATATTATCTGACTTTGAACAAACCGACGAACAAACTATCGAAGTAAATAGAGAAATAATTAAATTATAATTTTATGATTAAAAATCAACTTAAAAATAGCCACTTTGGCTATTTTTTAAACTTAATCTATTTATCTAAATTAAGTTAGAAATCTATTAATGAATAAAGTTCATTTGCTTTATATGTTTTTGTATTAAATAAAACTATATTATAAATAGCTCTATTATCAACTTTTGTAGTAAACAACTTCTTTAAATCCATTTTAGAAAGAACTTTTTCATCATAAGCAAAGACAAATGAGATTCTTGGTGAAACGCTCTTATATTGCTTATAAATCTTAGGAAGTGAATTTGCCATCATGGTTGCATATGCACTAAATATTTGTGGCTTAGCAATTAGATCCTTTAGTTTTAAATCGGTAATAAAAGGAACCTTAATTTGAACAGGATTATTATTCTTGGTTAAGCTAGAACCATATCCTAAAAATTCTTGTAAACCAAGATTTCTTTTTGGATCTTCGATTTTCATTGGCATATATGCAAGAATAAATGCTTCTTTATCTAACTTCTCAGAGAAAAAGATGTAATCTCTTTGTTTCTTACTTAGAATTAATACTTCATCTAACAACGCATAACCTTGTTTATATAAATAACATGTATATAAAGCTAATGCATTAGCATCAGGATTAACTGCAAAGAAATCCTTACAATCATAATAAATAATGTTTTTAAGAACTTCTAATTCATTTGTCTTTGTATATTTTGCTAGTGCTTTAACTGATTCAGAATTAAGCAAAGAAGTATTTCCAAGTTCGGCTTGTTTTAAAGTTGAAAAGCCGATACCAACAGCATCAGCAAAATCTTTTTGAGATAGACCACTTTGAGTTCTTAGATCTTTAATGTAATCTTTTAGGAAATATTTAGACATATTTTACACTTTCATATATCTTGTTTTAAGTTGTTGACACCACAAGAAATACAATGTACAATATGTTCATAAATACCTGTGGAATTACACAAATATTTATGAACATTCTTAACCATAACCATAAGTTTCGCAGCTCGGGTTTGGTGTGATTGGACTAGCCACTTATGTGCTAATCTTAAAACCATTTTAGCATGTTTGACAGGCTTCTCCAATCACAAAGAAATGTAAATTCAAGTTTTAAGTGAAAAGGAGGACTTTGAATGACTGAACTAAAAGTTGAACCATTAATTACACAAGAAGAAATGGCTGAAATCTTACATTGTCACATTACTCAAGTAAGTATGCTTAGAGAAGTAGGTATATTACCAGCCATCAGAACAGGCAAGAACTACATGTTTACGATGAAAACTTACAACAATTTCATCAATAACTATGAAGGACTTGATGTTTCTAACAAGCTTAAAGCGATGGAAGCTAAAAAACAAGTTTATAACAGGTTAGCTGCTAATTAATGTCTATAAGAAAAAGACCTTCTAAGAAGACAAAGAGTGGTTATACCTATCAAGTATATTTTCCCTACGTTAACGCATCTGGTGAACATTGCATATATAGAAAAGGTGGCTTTGCCGATAAAAAGACTGCCCAAGAGTTTGAGACATTAAAGAAAAACGAAATTATAAGTTATGGGATGTTATATGTCGAAGCTGATAAAACATTAAATGATTGTTTTGAAGAAGCTCTTGCTTTAGCAAAAGATACATATGCTAAAGCTACTTATACATATTACGTTGAAACTTATAAGATTCATGTTAAAGAACAAATTGGTAAAAGAAAGATTATTTCTTTAACATATAAAGATCTTCAACAAAGAATCAACGATCCGTCTCATTCATATGCAATTGCTAAGAACATTAAGAAAGTTTTAATCCTTGCTTATAAATATGCATTTAAACAAGGAATCATTAAAGAAAATATTGTTAGACTTACAACTTTAACTCTTCCTAACACCGAAGATAAAGAAGCAAGAAATATTACTGAAGAAAAGATTAATCTAGTGTGCGAAGAAATTGTTAAAGAAAGTATTCATACACCAAAGTATCGAGATATAAATTGGATTAATCGTAATTATGTAATTGCGATTCAAATAGGAAAATATACAGGATTAAGAGTTAGTGAAGCTTTAGCTTTAGAAAAAAGTGATTTTGATTTTGAAAATAACACAATCAATATTTGTAAGAGATTAGAATATCACGGCAATAAAAAAGAAGATTTATATGTTGTTGATACTTTAAAAACCAAGAATTCTAAAGCTGTTATTCCACTAGTAAAACCACTTAAAGATATTATGATTGAATGGTTTGAAGTTACACCATTCGATATCGTTGTATCTGATGATAATGGTAATTATGTTGCTCCATCAACAATGAATAATAGATTCCAATTAATAGGTCATAAATTGGGATTTAGATTTACATATCATATGCTTCGTCATTACTACAGTTCACATCTTCTTGAAAGCGGATTAGATCCAGAAATTAGAATGAATCTTTTAAGACATTCTACACTAGACACAACAAGCAAATATACACATATGGATCTAAAACAAAAACAAGAAGCTGCAAATAAAGCATTTAATAAATAAATGTCTTATGAAGTAACGATTAAAGATAAAGATGGGAACGTAATTAGTCATCATAAAAAAGAATATAAACGAAAGCCTTCTAAGAAGAAGAAAAGAAAACCACCAGATAATCGCTTTAAGAATTACTATTACAAATTTAATAATTCAGGAAAAGAAATAAAAATAACTTTAGATGAAGAAGAATATCGTTCATTAAAGTTATTTATTAAACAAAAAAATTTAAGGAATAAAAAAAGCTGATAGGTCTATCAGCCAAAGACATACGTCTTTAATATCTCGCAAAGAAATTATAGCACATTGTCTCTGGCCAAATCTACAGCTTGTTGGCGTGACGACGAAATAGCTGACTGAAAGATTTGGCTGGCCTCCTTCAAGAACGTCTGAAATGTGGCTCGGTTATAAATTCTTACTATGTTTCAATTTATGATCGTAATCCCAGGGAAGCAGCAACGTCTGGGAAAACAACGGTGCGGGGTATGGATGCTGGTGTAGAGCAATTGCTAGAACTACACAAGGGGCACGATGTAAAGGGTGAGAGTAACTACGTTTGTAGTATCAGCATGATCCTTCCTTGTTAGAGGTCTTCGTGGGATGAAACATAGACAATGATAACGTTTGCGGAAACCTCAGGTCATGCGCGGGAAGAATTGTATCTGATAACTTAGTTATCCTATCAAACTGATTTGATGGGGTAACTATGCCTTTAGCAAGTTAGGGTAACAATTTCTAAGCATTACGTTTCCTAGTATCTGCTTAGGAAGTTAGTTTGGAAAGGAAAAGATATGAAAGTTATATCAGTACTAAATTACAAAGGTGGTTGTGGGAAAACCGCTACAGCTTTAAACCTTGCTTATGAATTATCTAAGAAACACAAAGTATTGTTAATTGATTTAGATCCACAAGGAGACATCAGTTCAAAGTTTAATGATGATTTTGAAAATGTTAATGGTATCTCTGAAGTTCTTATGAAAGAAGTAGATATCAACGATGTTATTTATAAGACTGGTGTAAATGATAATTTGTTTTACATTCCTTCTAAGTTAGATCTAAATGATACTGCAGAAGTATTAAGAACAAAATCTCAAATAGCAATTCTACAAAAGACTTTAGAAGAAATTAAAGATAAGTTTGATGTAGTAATAATTGATAATAATCCAAATAGCGTAACTTTATTTAAAAACAATATCTATGCTGCAGATTATGTAATCATACCAATCAACATTTATAAAAACTCTATCAAAGGTATTGATTATACAATCAAAAAATTAAATGAAACATTAGAAGACTCGCCAATTGATTTGCACATAGATTATCGTATTGTCTTTACAATGGTTACTTACATTAAAGGACAACCAACAGATTATGCTAAATCAGTTATGAAGGTTATTAAAGACTATTATGGTAATCGTGTTTTAGATGCACATATCAGAATGCAATCAAAACCATCACAGATGCAATCATTTAATAAAGAATATTTTGCTACCGATGATTTAAAAACAAGTTATGGTAAAGACTATTTATCTTTATCAAACGAAGTTGAAGGATTATTGAATGAGTAAATTTTACTCATTGGAAGGAGAAGAAAATGGTAGATATAAAACTTGGTAATAATGTAGATCCAAATTTAGCCAGCAATACAGAAAAACAAAAATGGATTAAGATTCCAATTGAACTAATTGACGAATATGAATACTCTTATGTATTCTCAGATGGAGATGTTGAAAGATTCACAGAATCTATCAAAGAGATTGGCTTATTATCTCCTCTTGAAGTAATCAAAAAGGAGGGCAGATATGTTGTTATATCTGGACATACTAGACTTCGTGCTTTAAAGAAAATATATAGTGAAAATATATTTGCGAAAGTTATGTTCAATGGAATAGAACTTGATAGACAAGTACCAGCAATTGTATGTAATCAATCTATTGATGATGTTGATATCTTTGAAAGATTTGTTGAAGCAAATTTACAAAGACATCCAACACCTTCTCAAAAAGAAGAAACAGCTAAAAGAATAATCGAAAAGTATGACGAGATAATTAAAGCCAATGGTAAACCTTCTGGAAGAAAAAGAAAGATAATTGGTGATTGGGTTGGACTATCAGAACCAACAGTTCAGAAGTTAATCAATGAACAAAAAGAAAAGAAAGCTATATCAGTAAATCCAAGAGTTGAATTATCTAAAGCTGATATTGTTATTAAAAAGATAAACAAAATAAATAAACAATTAACTAATCTTGATGTTCCGATCTTGAAAGGGTTAGATTCTAAAAACTATCATGATGCACTAGATAGATTAGAAACCACAATATCATATTTAAAGAACGAGTAATATTTACTCATATATAAAAGTTTGTCTAAATGGCAATTATACACTAGTACCTTGAATATCAACGAAATTTAGGCATCAAACCCTTTATTTATCGACTATTTTGCATCTGTTGGTTTAGGCCTAAAGTAAATGCATTAGATGAAGCGCTAATGTTAGCAAAATAGAACAGTTAGTTTTAATGGCAAAGATACACAAGGGGGCTCAAAGTAAACCTAAAATGTCAAAATAAGCCCATAAATACTATGTTTTGATTAAATCTCGAGTGAGTAGTATAGAAAACGAATATTTTGGGAGGTGCCTGATGGCTTGGCCATTAGGAGGGAGACCAACACAAGAAAACTTTTATCTTAAAACAGAATTATCATGAAGAAAGACTCATTAACTACTAAAGCATTAACTTTTCTATATAAAGCAGGACTTCTTTATAAGAGTGACTTTTCTATGTATATGTATGCTAACTCTAGTACAGCCAATGCAGCTAAAACTATATCTTTCTTATTAAAGCAAGAATATATAAAAACTAGACATATTGAAAACAACAATGTTAGCAAGCATTATGAAGAAGCAGTTGAATTAACAAGAACTGGTAAAGATAAGTTGCTTGAGATTGTTAACGATAAATCATTAAAGAAGAATGATAGAATCAAGAAATTTCAAACAAATGATATTAAAGCCATCAAAAGAAGGTTAGAAGAAAATACAGTATTAACTTTCTTTTCAATGAATGATGTAAAAGTCTTTAAACAAGATAAACCTACTTTAGAAGAGATATATACAAAATACTTTAAAGAATTACGACAAGAATCAAACAAAGGTATTTATTATTCAAAAAGTGAATATATTGATTTTCTTAAAAACAATGAAGACTTTAAATTTATTGATCTAACAAAAATAAGAACATCAAAATTTATAGGAATATATATATCATACAAAAACTGTTATGTTATTTATTCTTGTAAGAGAGGTAATGATAGATTATTTAGAGTTAAATACAACAGCGAAAAGGAAGTTCTATTTTCACTAACTAGGTTAACCATACATACAGATGTAAATAGATCCCTTTTTGGTCTAAGTCAAACAACTATGAATGGCAAAGAAACAGTACATAATAGCCCGCAAGCAATAGTAATAGCTAATGGCAACTCGTTTGTTTATACTATGACTCTTGGTGAAGATAATGGATTAATAAAAGATGATAATCCGGCTGCAACATTAGCGTACAAAAAAGACAAAGAATCAGACATAAAATTTTATGGAGTTAAAGATGATTATAAAATCGTATTTGATGCATATAGTGGCATTTATAAACATATCTATGTAGCACCAAGGAATATGGCCGGCGTATTAACAATTAATTATTTAATAAACAACACTGTAGAAAAATGGCATAAAGAATCAATAGAATTGTTCAAAACAAATCCAAAGTATTTTATTGAATCAGATGATTATATCTATCCAGCAAGAGAACTGGTTGATAGATGGAAGATCAGTGCAACTTATATTCCTGTTTATGACATTATGATGCTTAGAAAAATAAGTGAATTAGATTTTGTTCCAACAATTGTAACTAATGAAGAAATGATTGAGACGATTGCGCACGCAACAAGAAAGCATCATCGATTCTATGATTCTAATTTCTATTTAGATAGCACAAGAAAAGTCGCAAGATTGTTTGATGAAGATGCAACATATATCTACGATATTAGTGGTTATCCAGAAGGTTATTACAAAATTAAAAAAAATATTGAAAATGAGGGCCAAGAAGAAGTTGATAAGAGCATTTATTCAAAGCTACCAAAAATGTTTGGCTACGAGTCTAAAATTAGTTTCTACAACGATATAGCAAGAAACACAATATACGTTGATGATGTTATTGAAAAAATAGAATTACAAGATAAAGTTATCAAACCAAAAATGAAATTAATAAAGATAACTTCAAGCAAAGAATTTATTGAAATGATAAAAACACTTGCAAAGAACGAAAACAAATCAATATCTAAATTTCTATATGACATTACATATGAACAAATAGAAAAAGACTACAAAGAAAGAAATAAAGCAATTGCAGACATGAGAAGATTTTGGAAGGAGTATGAAAGATGAAAGAAGGATATAGTGAGAAAAATATTAAAAAGAACTTCACAATTATTACTGATGAGGAATTTAGGGATCTAGCAAACAATCTAGAGCTACCTGATTGTATGTATGGATCAGCTGTTCCAGAGAAAGAATTCTTTATAAGACAATCAAATGAGTAAAAATTACTCATTTTTGTTTTTGTGGACAAAAAAGGCGACAGAAGATCATTTCAGCATAGAAATGAGCATATGTTAAAAGGTATAATTAAGATAGTTTCAAAACGCAGACAAAGAAAAAATTATAGTCTATAATTGCCTTATGAAAAAGAAACTTAAAATAGCAACAGTTTTTTCAGGCATCGGAGCTCCTGAACAAGCGTTAAACAAATTAAATGTCGATTACGATATTGTTTTTGCATGTGACAATGATGAAATAGAACTAAAAGAAACATTAGATGAAATTAAAGAAAACTTCAAGAAATCGGAATATAAAGATATTAAGAAATATGTAAATGATTTATATTCAAACACAAAGAAACCTAAATATGTAAAACAAGCTTATTTTGCTAACTACGATATTGATGAAAATAGATGGTATCCAGATATTAGATTCCTAGACGGCAAACAATATAAAGACAAAGTTGATCTATATATTGGTGGGTCTCCATGTCAAAGCTTTTCTATTATTGGAAAACGTGGCGGTTTGGAAGATACAAGAGGTACTTTGTTCTATGAGTATGCTAGGTTGATTAAAGAAATACAACCCAAAGCATTTATATATGAAAACGTACCTGGAATGTTAATGCATGATAAAGGCAATACGTGGAAAATAATCAAAGATGTTTTTGAATCACTTGGCTACAATGTTAAATATCAAATATTAAATTCTAAAGACTATGGTATTCCGCAGGATCGTAGAAGATTATTTGTTGTTGGCATCAAAGACAAAAATGTAGAATTTGAATTTCCTAAACCTAAGAAATTAAATAAGACAATGTTTGACTATCTAGAAAAGAAAGTAGAAACCAAACATTATCTTGGCAAAAAAGGATTTGAATTTGTTACTAATCCAAAATATAAAAATAGAGCAAGAGTAAATAAAGATATCATTCAAACAGAAAAAGCCAATCAACAGTTTAATTGGAATGGTGATTTTGTATTTGAAGAATACGATAAAGTAAAAAATAATAAAGAAATCCTTGATAGAGCATACGTTGGAATATTCGAAGGAAAGAAGGGTGTTATCCGTCAACTTTCTTATAGAGAATGTATGAGATTAATGGGATTTAGTGATAAATATAAAATTGTTGTTCCTAATGTACCAGCATATAGACAAGCAGGAAATTCTATTGTTGTTAATGTAATGGAAGAAGTACTAAAAGAATTATTTAAGGTGGTTAAGTTTTAATGAAGAAGATTAGATTAGCAACAGTATTTTCAGGAATCGGTGCAATTGAATTCGCATTAAAAAGAATGCATGTAGATCATGAATTAGTTTTTGCTTGCGATAATGGCGATAGAGAAATCTCATATGATATAGAAAAAGAGCGACAAAAAGTTTTTGCTATGTCATCACTACTAGAAAAGAAAAAATATGTTGATGAATTATATGCAAAAAGTACTAGTGCAAAGAATTATGTCCAACAAAGTTATTTAGCTAATTATGATTTAAATGAAGATAAATTTTACCAAGACATTATTTTATTAGATGGTAGAGATTATAGAGGAAAAGTAGATTTATTTGTTGGTGGTTCACCATGTCAAAGTTTCTCATCAGTAGGTGCTCAAGGTGGATTAGATGATGCTAGAGGAACTCTATTTTATGAATATGCAAGATTAGTTAGTGAAATTCAACCTAAAGTATTCATTTATGAAAACGTTAGAAATTTAATCAATCATGATGGTGGAAAGACTTGGACATTAATTAAAAGAATATTTGATTCATTAGGGTATGATTATAGATTTGAAGTACTAAACGCTGCTGATTATGGCATTCCTCAAACAAGAAGAAGATTAATTGTTGTTGGATTCAAAAAGTCATGCAAGAATTTTGTTATGCCTCCTGAGACAGTTAAACTTAAATATAAAATGAAAGATTTTTCGATTAACAATTGTGATGAAGGTTATTTTACTTGTGATGAAAACGGAGATATTAATATTCAAAAGAAAAAAGGAAAGCCTGATGATAAATATACACTATCTCCAAAACTATATGCGTATGTTATGAAAGGTGGAACAAAAACCTTCTATCAAAAACCTAAGATTAATTTAGATATAGCAAGAACTGTATTACAAACTATGGGTAATAGACATAGAGCAGGGGTAGACAATTATATGTCTTTTGATGGCACAGAGAATCTTGGATCTGTAAGAATGCTAACTGAGAGAGAAGCCCATAGACTAATGGGATTTACTGATGATTATAAAATAGTAGTATCTAGAGCCCAAGCTTATAAACAAGCTGGGAACTCTATTGTTGTAGATGTTTTAATTGCGGTTTTAAACTCAATTTTTGATACAAAAATATTCGATAATTAGAGGTGCTATATGCTTGAACTTAACGAAGAAAAAAACAAATACGAAGGCGAAACACAACTTAGCGATTGTGAGAAACATTTTCATGTATTATGGTTATCAACATCAGGGCAAGCATCTCTATATATTGGAGATAAAGATTATTTACAAGAGGATTGCTACAATTTTGTTTCAGGTGAAAAAGAATGTTTTTTAAATGTTGAATCTTTTAAAAAATATTTACAATCAATAAAAGAAATTGTAAAAAAATATAGTTCAATGTTCTATGGACCAATCGATACTATAGATGAAGTATATAATTATTTTTCAAGATTAAATTGCGAAGACGCAAAGATAATAATTAGCTATGTAAAAAACGATAGATATATAAGAATCTTAAATAATAAATCAAACTATAAAGTAAACAAAGAAAAATATGGTGAAATACCACTGTTAAATGGAAATATGTTTCGAAATAGTTTAGTAGGTTCTATTTCAAAAATTACTTTATGGAAAGATAACAGCGAATATCGAATTAATATAAAACTGATTGATGAGTGGAGGGATAAAATTATGCAAGAAAACGGTAAAAAAGTTGATTTAGAAAGTTTGACTAAAATTTTCAATAATGAAATGGTTTCCAACATATCAAAAGGATTAACTGAAGAAAATTCAGCTAGAGTATTTGGAATCAAATACGCCCCATTATTAAATGCTAATTCATCAAAATTTAGTTATGAAGATATCGTTGAATCATCAGTATATAATTCAAACGAAATAAAAAATGCGGTAAAAACAGGAATGGAAATATCGCCAATAGTTATTTGGGAAAGTTCACCTATTCAAGAAGAACAAAACATCGAGCCTAGAATTCACGGTCCTCAAACGGATGTTGGTTTGAACACAATATTATATGGAGCACCAGGAACAGGCAAAACATACTCTATGCCAGAATATGCCATCGCAATAATAGAGAAAGAAAATGTAGATTATATAAAATGCTTTTATAAAGATAAAAGAAACAATTTATTGGAAAAATATAATAAACACTTAGATGAAGGAAGAGTAGTTTTTACAACGTTCCATCAAAGTTATGGATATGAAGATTTTATTCAAGGATTAAGACCTGATGTAGAGTCTAACGAATTAAAATTTAAGGTTACAGATGGAGTATTCAAAACAATTGCCGATAAAGCACTAGACGATCCGAACAATAATTATGTAATTATTATTGATGAGATTAATAGAGGAAACATCTCTAAAATATTTGGAGAACTAATTACATTAATTGAAGATGATAAGAGATGGGGAGAAGTAGAACAAACAAGTGTTAAACTAGCTTCAGGCGATGTATTCACAGTTCCAAATAATTTATATATTCTTGGTACGATGAATTCTGCTGATAAATCTATATCATTAGTTGATGCAGCCTTAAGGAGGAGATTTAATTTTATTGAAATTGAACCAAACAGTAAGTTACTAAATGATGAATTTTCAAAATTCTTAGATCAAATTAATACACATTTAAAAAGAGAATTACAATCTAAAGATTTATTGATCGGGCATTCTTATTTTATAAACAAATCAGTTAAAGACTTTGATAATATAATAAACAAAAATATAATTCCTCTATTATATGAATATTTCTTTGATGATGAGACAAAAGTTAAAAAAGCATTAGATGGAATAAATGTAGTCTCATATAAAGATGATGAAGATGGAAAAACTTACGTATTTGAATTAGAAGACAGTAACGTAGGTAGAGTGAAATGCATTAAAAAGGAAGCGGCTGACAACAATTAATGTACAATTGCTTTGAACATAAGATACTAAGAAAAAATTCCAATGAATTTCCTGCAAAATGGAAGAATGAAAAAACACTAAAAAATTTAGAGTTATTTTTACAATCTTGTTGGAATCAAAGATCAGCTTTTTATGACGATGGATCATACAAAGGTGTTCAACAATTTATAGATTTCGATTATAGAGATGGTATAAAGACACAAAACTATATAGGAACCATTACATTCGAGGGAGAGCAATTAAATATATTTCCTAAAGTATTCAAATTAGATGAAAGTGATTATGATGCCTCGGGATTAGAAACAAAGGATATGATGAAATCCTTGTTAATTTGGATTGAATATTGTGAAAAGTCAATGTTCCCATTCATATCAAATAAATCAAATTTAGTTGAGAGCAATAGCTTGAAAGAATTGTTAATTACTCTATATATCAAATATGTTAAGGAAACAATTGAAAGGCAGTTGTATTTCCAATATGAAGATATAACTGAAGTTGGAACAAGCATAAAAGGAAAAATCAACTTCAATGACTATATCATTAATAAATTTCCATTAGGAGACAAACATAAGTTTGAATATACATATTCAAGCTTTGAATTTGATAATAAGCTTAATAGAATTATTAAATGTGTTTGTAATGGCCTTAAAAAGGAAACAGATAGTGTTTTAAATAAAAAAGCTTTAAGAGATATACTCACAAGATTTAACGAGGTTACAAATGAGAATTGCACGCCTTATGATTGTGATCAAGTACATCTTGATTCTTTACATCAAAACTATTCAACCATTTTAAGTATGAGCAAAATGTTTTTGCTTAATAAATCTAGTAACGACGAATTTGGGCTATCAAATTCATTTTGTTTCTTATTCCCTGCAGAAATGTTGTTCGAGGGATTTGTGGCAGGATTCATGAAAAAAGAATTTACTGGATACGCTAATATTCGTACACAGGCCAACGATACCCATTTGGCTGAATTAGTATATAATGATGAAAATGTTGGCAGCATTTCTAATCTTAGAGAAGATATATTAATCGAAAAAAATGGAGATATATTTATATTTGATACAAAATATAAAGAACTTGATAGATTTGAAAAAGTAAAACAAGATAAAAACAAACTTGATGTTTCAGATGCTGATTTAAAACAGATGGCAGTATACGCAGCCAAAAGGAACGCAAAACGATTGTGTTTAATATATCCGCTTCATAGAGAAGAAGAATTAGAAATAGATAAAGTGCATTTGGATATTGATATATCGGATGATGGTAGTAGAATATTCCCGTGTGATATAAAGAAAATCCCGTTCATTTATGAAGAAGATACTGCCAAAACAGAAGCAACTATTAAGCAACTATTATTAGATTCTATTTGCTAATTTCCACAAAAAGTGTCAAAAAAGTGTCAAAAATGTATAAAAGAGAAGTAACTACACATATATTAGAAATCGTTGCAGTTAATTATGCCGATAAATAAAGGGGTTTGAAGATGTTATACAAATTAGAAAAAATATTCAAATGGTTCCCTACAATGAAAGAAAGAGGATAGAGGTGTAAATATTGCACCTAAATAATAATTAAAGTGCAAATATTGCACTTTTTTATTGAATAAAAGTGCAAATTATTGTAATATTTAGTTATGAAAAACGAATTATATGAAGCAAGAAAAAACAATGGTTTTACGCAAGCTGAAGCAGCTTATTTTTTAGGCGTATCTTTAAGATCGTATAAATCCTATGAAATAGAAAAAGAAAAGCAAAATACTATTAAATATAACTACTTTGTTGAACAATTAAATAAAAAATCTTATATCGATGAAGAACATGGCTTGTTAACGCTAGAAAGAATAAAAGAAACTGTTGGCAATGTGCTTAAAGAATATAATATCGAATATTGTTATTTGTTTGGCTCGTATGCCAAAGGAACGCAAAAGGAAACGAGCGATGTTGATTTATTGATATCTGGAAATGTGCCTGGATTGAAGTTTTATGGTCTTGTTGAAAAACTAAGAGATAATCTTCATAAAAAAGTTGATTTATTAGACCTAAGACAATTAAACAACAATCAGGAATTATTGAATGAAATACTTAAGGACGGTATTAAAATATATGGGAAACAATAAGGACGATAATTATTATTTAGAAAAAATGAAAATATTTTTTGAAAGAATAATAAATACCATTGCGGATGTTTCGTATGATGATTTTGTAGATGATATAGATAAACAAGATATAACGATGTTTAATCTTATTCAAATATCTGAAAACGCTAAAATGATTTCATTAGAATACAAAGATAATAATGCAGATATACCGTGGGTCGATATCTACGGATTAAGAAATAGAATAGGTCATGATTATGGGAATGTTGTATTAGGCGTTGTATATCAAACAATAACGAATGATATTCCTAATCTATACGCAAAACTATACGAGGAAACCAATGACGACAAGAGATAATGGTGAATGATGTATTTATGTGTGTCTTTTGCCGTGATATACTTGGAATGAAATATAAGATATTAATCATTCATAAATAAGGAGTTAAACGAATATGAAGAAAAGAATATTAACACTATTATTAACAACGTTGTTATTAGCATTCTTATCAGTATCAACATTTGCGAGTAGTATAAATATTGCTGATAATACCAATGTTGACACTATTGCGTTTACATCAGACACGCATAACATAGGAGGTAATGTTTCAGCAAATAGACTTTCTAGTTGGATTACAAGTGTTGCTACAAAAGAAGGTGATATGATAGACACCATGGCTGGATTAGGAGACTACGCAGGATATAAATCTTATTTCAAAGATTATTGGGATCGTGTAAAACCTGTGTTTGATGCCGTTGATGAATCACCGTATGTTGGAAGAAGCGTCTTTGTAGCTGGAAATCACGATTGGCTTAATGGAAATTTAATGTTAAGTCTAAACTCTACTGCAAAAAGAATTGAAAAGAAACGTGGCAAAGTTATTGATGGAGATAGTTATAAGATATACTGCTTTGGCGCATCTAGTACTTTCGAATTGTTTGACTCTGCATCTATTTCGGGATTGGAGTCTTTCTTAAAGAAAACCGATAATTCTAAACCAATATTTATCATTTCTCATTATCCACTACATAAAACAAGTGAAAGATCTATGACGAATGCTAATAAAGTAGTCAATATCTTAAACAAATATTCTAAAGAAAGGAATTTAAATATATTCTTTATTTGGGGACACAATCATTCTGATGCTTCTTCAACAGAAAAAAATTACGACAAAGTATTTACAGAATCTATTCCTAGTAGAGGTGGAGATATCTCAATCAATTTCACATATGCAGCTGGTGGTTGTATGTGCGATGAGGAATATACATCAGGTGGTAAGTACGTTCTTGGAAAAGGTTTAGTCGCAAGTATCAATAAAGCAACTAAAGAAGTTACGTTAAAATATTATGATAAAGATGGAAATCAATTAACTCAAGAAACTGTTCAACCAAAACAAATAAAAACAAACAAAAAATATAAATAATCAAATATACGGCCCTTGTAAAGAGGGCTGTATTTTTTAATATTTTTTTCACTAGTTTTGATAGATAATGTAACAATAGTATAATAGTCTTAATATTTATTTATGGAAGAGTATTTGGATGTGCTTATTACAACGCATTTCCACAAAAGGAGATATGGCTATATGTCATTTAGAAAAACCATTACAATATTTAGTTGCGTATTAACTCTTGCTTGTGCAATAGCAATACATTCAGTTATTTCAACTGTCAAGTTGGACACCCTAAATTTACTTGGATTGTATTTTGTATTAGTATCATTAATATTTGGCTTAGTTTATTTGGTTCTAGGATTTACTAAGAATCTAAGTAAACTATATAAGGCAAGCATACTAATTGGCGCTTTAAATGCATTGATGAGTATTTTATTATCATTAAACGAATCATTTGATACAACTGCGCTAATAACTACATCGTTAGCTTTTGCATTATATGTTGTAATGTTGGTCGCAAACAATTTAGGTAGAAAGAAATCATTCATTATATGCATCATAATTATGAGCATCAGAATAACTGGAATTATTACAAATTATTTGATATTGAAAGATTTTATGAATCCACAAGTATTAAACATTTGTGGACAATTCGCTATTATTGTGATGGTGTTTGCAGCAACGTCGGCTAAATATGTTGATAAAAGTAGTAGAAACGCTGAATAATTAATTGGCTGTTGACTATTTGTATAGATTATTAAAGCCCGTTATTTACGGGCTTTAAAAAAATAAATGGAAGGTAGATGAATATGAAAAAACAGGTTAAGAAAAAGAGTAAGATATTTAATATTTTGCAAAAACTAGGAAAGAGCTTTATGTTTCCTATCGCAATACTTCCTATAGCAGGATTATTACTTGGCATAGGTTCTTCTTTTACGAATCCAGTTACGATATCGAGTATAGGCGCAGAGAATGTAATATATCAAGGCTCATTGCTTTACTCTATATTTTCAATTATGTCTGGTGTAGGAAGTGCTATCTTTGATAACCTTCCTTTGATATTTGCGATTGGTGTAGCTATTGGCATGGCTGATAAGAACAAGGAGACAGCTTCTTTAGCTGCCGCTCTTTCTTATATAGTGATGAATGTTACTATCAATAAAATCATGATTGTCAGAGGAATGATTGATGCTGATGGTAACATAATTTCTAATATTGTAGATGGAATGATTACTAATAGTCTAGGCATCACCACTTTACAGATTGGAGTATTTGGTGGAATTGTTATTGGTATTGTCGTATCAATGCTACACAATAAATACTGCGGTATAAAATTGCCTGAATATTTAGCGTTCTTTGGCGGCAATCGTTTTGTGCCTATTATTTCTGTTTTCGCATCAATAATTATTGGTTTTGTATTCTCTATAATTTGGCCAACGATTCAAAATGGCATCGTTTATTTAGGTGGTTTAGTTGCAAAAGGCGGAGTAGTTGGTGCTTTCTTGTTTGATGCTATCAAGAGATTATTAGTGCCTTTTGGTCTACATCATATTTTCTATTTACCTTTCTGGCAAACAGCTATTGGTGGAACTGCAACCGTTGCAGGAGTTCAATATATTGGTGCACAAAATATTATATTTGCCCAACTTGCTGATCCAAATACAATACATTTATCTAGAGAATATTCAATATATTTTTCAGGCGCCTACCCAATAATGCTGTTCGGTATTCCTGCTGCTTGTTATGCTATTTATAAAAACGCAAAAGAAGATAATAAAAAACAGACTAAATCATTAATGATTTCTGCTGCTGTTGCATCATTTTTAACTGGTATTACTGAACCAGTTGAATTTCCTATTTTGTTCGCATCGCCTATCTTGTATCTTGTTCACAGTATTTGTTACGGAATAAGCAGTGCAATTATTTATCTATCTAATGTTACGATTGGTTCTACCTTCTCTCAAGGATTTATCGACTTATTCTTATTAGGTATTTTGCCAGGAAATCAAAAAACTAGTTGGCTAACGCTTATTCCAATAGGTTTAGCTTTTTCGGTTATATATTATTTTGTATTTGATTTTGCAATCAAGAAATTCGATTTAAAGACACCTGGTAGAGAAGAATTCGCAAATGAGATTAAAATTGATGCAATCAATCAAGATGCTAGTGACATGATAGTTAGCGGTTTGGGTGGCATCGATAATATTGTTTCTTATGATTGCTGCGCAACTAGATTGAGAGTAGATATTGTTGATAGCAATCTAGTATCAGATAGTGAATTAAAAAATACAGGTGCGTTAGGAATAATGAAGAAAGAAACTGCTATTCAAGTTATCTATGGACCAGGAGTTAATATCGTCAAAGAAAAACTTGAAAAATATATTAAGTCTGGTGGTGATGGAAGCATCTTAATTAGAAGTCCGCTAGTTGGTAAATATATTCCATTAGAAGAAGTTCCTGATGAAGCATTTGCATCTAAGACTCTTGGCGAGGGTATTGCCGTCGAACCAGATGATCCATATGTATATGCACCAGCTGATGGCAAGATAATCTTTATCTACCCAACAAAACATGCGATAGGTTTCATGTGTGATAATGGCATATCACTTCTAATTCACTTAGGTATGGATACTGCTGAATTAAAAGGAAAAGGATTAGAAGCTTTAGTAGAACAAGGCGATACTGTAAAACTAGGTACAAAGATAATTAAAATGGATCTTAACTATCTAAGAAAAAATGCTAAGACATTAATATCGCCAATTATTATTTCTGATTTAAATCCAAGTAAGAAAGTTGAGATAATCGCAGATAAACATATTGAATATAACGAATCAGTAATTAAAATTGTCAACAAGGATTAATTTAGAGGTTATTTATGTTAAAAAAGTTATTTACTAATGATAAGTTCTTCTTTATCACCGTATTCATTACAGTGTTGTGTACTGTTATCGATTTATTCAGCTTGGTAATGTCTGGTGCCGATTTACTTATGCATTTATCTTGGATTAGCACGCATTTATTAATAGCAATCTTTACTGTCATAATATATATTTCTTATTTGAAACATAATAAAAATATTATGAAAGCTGTTATTGGCATGTTGTTTGGTGTTTTACTAATGAGCGACATAAGTAGTTTGGTTTTCTATCTTTCATATTCTATGGATGCATTTTATGGCTATGTATACGTTGTCTTGGATATAATTCTTATAGTTAATCATTTAGTATTAAACTCTACTCATTCTAGCAGGCCGCTTGCGATAAAAGTAAATCAAATTACTTTGTTGCTACAAGCTACAGCTTCCGTATTTACGTTTGTTGGTACAATTAAAAATATTTCTTTAAGCGAAACAAATATCTATGATTTATTGTCTACTGTTGTTTCGCCATTCTTGTTTGTATTCGCTGTCGCTTCAATTGTTTGTGTCGAATCCAGACTTGATTTATACAAGGCAATCAGGGAACAAAAAAATGACTAAGCACATGCTTAGCCATTTTAATAAATGATATTAAATGTATATCTAGTTTCTATAGATGTTTAATTCTTGTTTTATATTTAGTAATAATTGTACTATTGTCGTAGCCTTCAATATTTTGTGATTGGAAGATGTAAGGTTTGAATCCTTTGTCTACCATTATCTTAGTAGCTTCTGTTTCAATTGTGTGTAGAATGAATGCACCGGTAATAGTTGAAATAGCACCAGTATCATATCCACCAATATTTAAACAGGCATCACCATATTTTGCACAGTTATCTAAAACGATATCTGCGAATTCATATAATTTCTTACCGCTTGAATGTCTTGATACAGCTTTCTTTGAAACTTCGTATGAAGTTAATACAACAACGTAGTTTCCTTTTTCTTTTGCTTTTTGTGCCATTTCTATAGGCATAGCATTTCTTCCTGAATTAGAAATTACAATAACCATATCTTCTGGTTTAATTTCATATAAGTCATATAGCGCTGGAGAGATACCAGTAGTTCTTTCCATTACGCAGCTTCTTTCGCCACCAAAATCCATTAGAGCATTAGCATCTAGAATAGGGTTAACATTTGCTAAACCGCCTGCTCTAGAATACATTTCAGTTGATAGTAGACTAGAATGTCCTGTACCGAAGATGTGTACTAGGTCATCTTTCATAATTGTTTCAGCCATTTTTTCTGCAACAATCTTGATATTCTCTTTGTTAACCTCGTAGACTTGATCGAGAATTTTAGAAATCTCGTTCATATAAGTAAATTCTGTGTTCATGTTTTTCTCCTTTTTCACATTCTATTATAGTCTTATTCTCTTATTAATGGTTGTGACATACAATGAATGCCACCTCTTCCCATTCCTAATTGTTTTGCTTCTAGTTCAATAACTTCAATTCCGTTTTGTCTCAACAATTTATTTGTCTTTTCGTTTATTTTATAAGCTATTACTTTTCCGGGTTTTAGGGCTAATGTGTTTACGGCATCATTCCATTGCTCAATTTCGTCTTCGCAGCTGATGAAGGTTATGCTATTAAGATTAAGATATTTTATCAATGTATCTTTTAATGGACGATTAGATAATTGCTCGTTATCTTTTGTGATGATGTGAGTTTGTGAATTTTCAAAGTCATGAGTATATATGACAAATTTGTCGTAATCAACTTGCGTTATGATGGTATCTAGATGCATTGAGGCACGTTTTTTAGGTATTTCTATAGCGATGATTGTTTCAATTTCTGATTCATTAAATAGATGATTTGCTAAAGACTTTATTCCTTCGATGCTTGTACGTTCTGAGATTCCAATCAATATAACTTTACTTGATAAATTTAGGATATCTCCTCCTTCGATATTGAAGCCATTTTCGGGTTCATAAAAAATCTTAGTATTTTTATAATCAGGATGATATTTAAAGATATATTTTGTGAGAATAGATTCGTTTTTTCTTACAGAAGTTGACATATGATTGATGCAAATGCCGTTACCAATAATCATTTGTGGATCACGTTGGAAATATAAGTTTGGCAGCGGGTTTATAATAAAACGTTCATTTTTTGTAAGTCCTTTGATACTTAATTCGACCAGTTCTTCTTCACTCAATCCTTTTAGATAGGCAATCACTTCTTCATCGCTTTCATTTATGATGTCATTAATAAAATCGTTTTTAATATCTTTGTTATGTTTTAGTGTTTCAATCATTAAGTCTTCAATAAAAACCACTTCGACATCGTTATCTTTTAGAATATTAATAAAATTGTTATATTCAATTTTTGCTTGTGGAACATCTAGTAACTCATCGAATAATAATTCGTTCATATTATCTTTAGTTAGTATTTCTAATTCCTTATTAGGAATGTGTAACATAACCTTTTTTAGTGTTGATATTTCGCTTTTAACATTTACCATATACCTATATTTTACCTTATAACTTGATTAATATTTTTTTATGGTCTATCATAATCTCATAATCTTAGACCAAGAGAGTAACTAGTTTGGATTATTAGCGAGTTAGGGTAGAGTGAAAGCCTAATTAATTGATACTAGCGAAACGCACTTGTGAGATACCTTCATGAATAAATAGTGAAGGTCGCTAATCGGCGTTAAAGATCGAGGTGGTCAACATTTG
The DNA here is from genome assembly GCA_018064825.1 of Candidatus Colivicinus equi. GTDB lineage: Bacteria > Bacillota_I > Bacilli_A > Erysipelotrichales > Erysipelotrichaceae > Colivicinus > Colivicinus equi. The sequence goes on along the minus strand of JAGHUL010000041.1, from coordinate 49,588 downwards.
TTGACAATCGGAGTGGTACCGCGCTAATAACAGCGTCTCCGTATTTAATGGAGACGCTTTTTTATTTGTAGTCTCCAAGAAAGGTATTGATTATGAAAAAGATTATTATTTTATTAGTTTCATTGCTTATGCTTTTTTCGCTAGTTGGTTGTGGAAGCGATAAAGCAAGTGAAGCAACTGTTTGGAGCGAACAACTAAAAACAAAAGGAAAAATTGTTATTGGCATTTCGCCTGATTTTCCTCCTTTCGAGTCATTGACGACAGATGGCAAGATTGAAGGATTTGATCCGGATGTTATTAATGAATTAATTAAATATTTGGATGAAGATGTGGAAATCGAATTTGCCCAAATTGAGTTTGATAATATTGTCACTGCAGTCCAAACTGGTCAAGTAGATATTGGCCTAAGTGGTTTCACTTATGATCCAGATAGAGATGTTATTTTCACAAAACCATATGTTGAATCTGGTCAAGCAATTTTAGTCACTAAGGATTCTGGAATCAACTCTATTGAAGAATTAAAAGGCAAAACTGTTGGTGGACAAACTGGTACGACTGGTTATGAAGCAGCCGAAGCGATTGAAGGAACTAAAGAAGTTGTATCATTTGTAGACTGTATGGTTGGTTTTGCTTCAGTTGGCTCAACTATAGATGCTTTTGTTACAGATTATGGTGTTGTTAAAAACTATGCTGATGCTAATGGGATGATGGTTTTAGATGAATTATTATCAACTGAAGAAATGTCTATCATCGTTAAAAATGGCAATAATCTATTAGCTGATAAATTGAACGAATGTATTGAACAATTCCTTAATTCTGCTGAATATGAAGAATTAAGAATTAAATGGGGTATCTAATTTGAATAAGTTTACAGAAATATTTACATTTGAGTATTTTAAATATTTGTTTGGTTGCGCAAAGATTTCTTTGATATTGGCTGTATGTTCTGTCTTTTTTGGAACCGTGTTTGGTACTTTATTAGCAGCGTGCAAAATATCACGGAATAGTTTTCTAAGAAAATTCGCAACTATATATATTGATATTATTAGAGGAACGCCAATGCTTCTTCAATTGATGCTTTTCTATTTTGGCTTACCACAACTAATTCCTGGTTATGGTGATATGGCTTTTTCTACGCAAGTACTTATTACGGGAATTATTGGTATGTCTTTTAACTCATCGGCTTATTCTGCTGAATTAATTAGAAGTGGCATTGAATCGATCGATAAAGGACAATGGGAAGCTGCTTTATCTTTAGGTTTATCTAGAAGAAAGACTATGACTTTAATAATTCTTCCTCAAGCATTTAAGCGTATCATTCCACCAATGGTTTCTGAGTTTATTACTTTAATTAAGGATTCATCTTTGTTGTCTAGTTTTGGTGCAGTTGAATTGTTGATGGGCGCAAAGACAATTGGTGCAAAGTATTATAGTTATATTATTCCTTTGTGTATGGCTGGTTTAATATATTTGCTGATGACTTCAGTTGTTTCTTTTATTTCTAGAAAAATAGAAAGGAAATTGAACGAAAATGATTAAACTTTGTAATATCAAAAAACAATTTAAATCTCGTAATGATTCTAAGATAATCACAAAAGCTTTGAACGATGTTAGCTTTGAAGTTCAAGATAAAGAAGTTATTTGTTTGATTGGCCCTTCGGGATCAGGTAAATCAACTCTTCTTAGATGTATCAATGCTTTGGAGATACCAGATGAAGGTCAAATATACATTGATGATAAAATAATTGACTATCACAACGAAAAGCAATTGGAAGAAATGCGTAAAACACTAGGTTGTGTTTTCCAACAATTTAATTTATTTCCACACAAGACCGTAAAAGAAAATATTACTTTAGCGCCAATCGAAGTTCTACATATGGATCCAAAAAAAGCTGAGGCCAACGCTATCGAATTATTAAAAAAAGTTGGCTTAGAATCAAAAGCAGATGTCTATCCTAATCAATTGTCGGGTGGCCAAAAACAGAGAGTAGCTATTGTTAGAGCTTTAGCTATGAATCCTAGAATAATGCTGTTTGATGAACCAACTAGTGCACTTGATCCAGAGATGGTTAAAGAAGTACTTGATGTTATGAAGGACTTATCTAAGTCGGGAATGACAATGGTTGTAGTCACTCACGAAATGGGATTTGCAAAAGAAGTGAGCAATAGAGTTATTTTTATGGATGAAGGAAAGATTGTTGAAGAGGGAACTCCTGATCAAATATTCAATCATCCAAGTAAACAAAGAACTATTGATTTCTTATCAAAAGTTATGTGATGGCAGTTATGAGTAACTGCCTTTTTTTGTTATAATCTATCCATGGGTTATATTAGAGATTTAGCAGGTCTAAAAACAAAAGATGGCAGAGTGATTAAGCCAAACATTTTACTTCGCTCAGCTCAATTAGATAGACCTAGTAAAAAACAGATAAAGTATCTTAATGATATTAAATTAAAAAGAATAATTGATTTACGTACTGCTGATGAAGCTAATCAAGACAAGGATGTCGAAATACTAGGTTGTCGATATTTGAACTTTCCTTATGTTGAGACGGATTTTAATGGTGCGATTCATAACAATATGAAAGAAAAGCTAAGACGTCTAAAAGAGATGCCAACTATGCAAGAGACATATATTGGAATGGCAAAAGATGATTTTAGTATCAATAAAGTAAAAGAGTCACTTAGAGAAGTAGTTTTAAATCACGAGTATCCTACTGTTGTGCATTGTGCGACAGGGAAAGATAGAGCTGGTGTTTTGACTGCTTTGTTGTTGACACTATTAGATATTCCTTATGAAACGATTATGGAAGATTATTTAAAACAATACCCATACTATATAGGCATTGCTAGAAGATATGGAGCTATTGTTTTTGCTTTTTCATTTAATAAAGAAATGGCTATTAAAGTATATGATTATTTTGTTGTTAGGGAAGAATATTTGAATCTAACAATGGATGCAATAAAGGAGAGATTTGGTTCCCTTGATAATTTCTTCTATGATTATGTAGGATTTACTGATGAGGATATTCAAGAGTTTAGAAACATTGTTTTAGGTTAATTGATACTTATTCCTAAAGGTATAGGTCTTTCTAGTTCATTATTGTTTATATCTCTGTTTGATACTTTTAATTCTCGTTTGTTATCTATTAGTATTTGTGCTGATCCGCCACCATCTAAATTGATGGCGTTTTTTATTTTTAGTTCACTTAATATGTCAGCCATTTCTGATAGTGATGCACCACAACTATCAATTCCAATTTGATATTCATTTTTGCTTGAGCCTTCAAAGAAAACTATAACTGGTTTATTATCTTTATCTGCTCCTAGAGCCATTCTTGGGGCTCTAGCGTGCTCAAAATCAAGAGGATACATACTTGGAGGGAATGGCGTGTTTCTTAATTTGTAGACATCGTAAAACTTTGATTTAAAGCATGTCGTTTTTATATTATCTACTATTACGCTGTTGCCTACTTGAATAGCAAATTTAACATTTTCTAGTCCTTCATATGTAACTGTGTCACCAACTTTAATATTATCTATTGAAGTATTTATGATATAGCCAGTTGAAGGAGTTTTGGTTCTTTTTCCTTTGCGTATATCTACAACTTTGTTTCCAATAATTACTACATTATATCCATCGTTTTTTGGCGCATATTTACATGGCCTTTCATATATTGTGCCAGAAATACTTATCTTGATATCTTTTAATCCAATAGGCTTAATTGATACATTATTATTGTTATCTATTATTAGTGCTTCTCTATCAAATTGCGGTGGATATAAAATTTTGCCATCCTTCACCCTTAAGCCAATAGGCGTTCCATATATGTCGTATTTAGAATCAGCATCGATTACATCAAAGGAAAAGAATGATGTATTCATTTTGACTTTGCCTAAGATAGTTTTATCACTTAACAAGCCAATATTAGAGTATGGCATAATAACGTTTATTGGTAATTTTCCTTTAACAATATAAAAGCATTTGTGTTTCTTTAATGTATCAATAAATTCTTTAGCTTTCTTTGAATGATAATGTTTTGAAAGATATATTTTAGCAGCGATGTTTTTATCTTTGATTCCTTTTACCGAAAAAGGGAGTGCTACATCTTCTGGTATATGAAATATATTTAGCTTGCCAAAGATTATAGGCATCTTTTTGACCAAAAATTCTTTGTATATGTATGCGATATTTTCCAAAGATTTTTCATCAAATTTTGGTTCTACAAAAGCAAAAGAATCCCAACTGTCTGCTTTAACAATTTGGATTCTTTGAATTTCTCCGTTTGGATAAGTATATGTTTTAACTTGTGATTCAATCATTCTATTCACTACGTAATGCAACAACTGGATCTTGTCTACTTGCTTTCTTTGAAGGAATGATACCTGCAAAAATAGTTAAGAAGACTGATATTAATACAAGCACGATTGCTGCATCGGTAGGCAATACAGCATTGATGTTGTAATTGTCGGTTAAATTATGAATTAACGAATTGATTGGTGGGATTGCTAATAAAGTTACACCGACACCAATAGCTCCAGACAATAAACCTATAATAAATGTTTCAGCATTGAATATTGAAGAAACATTTCTCTTACTTGCACCCATAGCTCTTAAAATACCAATTTCTTTTGTACGTTCCATTACGGAAATTAAAGTGATTACAGCAATCATTATTGATGATACGACTAGGGAAATTGATACAAAGGCAATCAAGACATAAGATACGCTATCAACGATTTTTTTAACGCTTGACATTAATAGACCAGTAATGTCGGTATATCTTAGTTGATGGTCTTCATCATTATTATCGTTATATCTATCTAAGAAAGCCATAAAGTTTTCCTTAGATGTGAAATCTTTAAAGTAGAAAGACATACTAGAAGGATCATCTATATTCTGATAACCTAAGCCGATGACATTGTTTGAATATGTTTTTTCTTGAGTTCTTGTCATCATAGTTGTCATGATTCTTGATAGTTCATCTTGATCCATATCAAACTTAAATGCTTGAGCAAATTTCTCAGTATCAACCTTCATCATATCTTCACCAAACATATCACCTAGACCAGATAGCGAATCTGCAAGAGGAGCCATTATTTGTCCAGTTGCTGTGCCGATACCTGCCGCAATAGCTGAAGACTTTATTAGATCTAAACATACATAATCAATTTCAGGATATGTAGATGTTGACAACAATTGCATTCCTGTAATCATTTGGGATGGATCAGCAATATTTATGTATACTGACGTTGCAATCTTTTGATCCATATATTTAATTTCTTGAGATGTATATGCAACCACGTCATTATTTGCGTATGGTTCAATCGCTTTGTAATAGGCAATGAATGCAGCCTTTAAATCATCAGCCATTTTATCATAGCTTTCTGCTGATAACATTGGTGTCAAATCTGAATTAAAATTGTTGATTGATTTTTTACATGTTTCAGGAGTAATTGTTGAGGCAAACGCATTAACGTTTTCTTCGGCAATATTTAAAATGTAGCTTCCTTCTTGTTCAGGAATAGGGGTGATATTTGCTTGATCATATGCATTAGTAAAGCCTTGAAGAAGTGACATGTATATCATTGAAATTGATTGCTTTGTCTCGGTTGTAACTTGTGCATCATTAATACTATTTAAAATATTGTTTGTTGTATTAGTAATGACTTTCTTCATATCGTTTTCAGACATTGTCTCAAAATTGAATGAATCTTCATCAATATTGAATTGGAATGCTTCTTTGATTAAATCTTCATCAACAGAAATCATATCCTCAAAATTAAGCCCTTCCTCTTCTTCTTTGTTTTCTTCATCAAAACGTTTGCCTGAGAAAACATCGACATCTTTGTTGGCTAATTGTTTTTTAACGATATCAGTATTCTTAGCTTCATCAATAATATATTCAGTAAGTGCTCTAGTGTAACATACACCAGCTGACATTGAACCTGGATTGCCACCTTCTTTTTGACAGACTACACCAACAACTTTTAGTTTTAGTGATTTGTTATAGATATCATCCATATATGAACTGTCATCGCTCATGTCTTCGTAAATATCGTATTTATCATTGTATTTGTATGTATCTGTAGCTTTGATTAATCTTAAATCTAAATTTAGTAAATCATCGTATGTAAGTCTAAGTGGGTCGTGTTCAACCGATGTTTCTTCACCGGCCATAACGTCTGCGATGATGGTCTTTAATTCGGCAGTATCTTTTAAACCTAGAGAATATGTCAACAAATCAGAAATTGAATTAGGCTCTGAAAGGACAATAATTATTTCGTCATAGTTCTCTGGCCATCTTCCTTTTAAAACATCGTATTGTTCTTTGATTGAATCTAAATCATCATTTATCTCAGAGAAGATTCCTGATGTTGATGAGAAAGAAGACATCAATGAAATTGAATTTGACGAATACATTGAAGACAAGACGGTACTTGGATTTAATCTCACTAGTTCATCGGTAGCGTCATATGTGTATATCCATGGCGAAATAGAATAAGTGTATCTTATTTGTTGAACATCATCTTTAATCTCATCCATGTTGTCTTCGATATACTTTTTAAATGTTTTTAAATCGTTTGTTCCGATTGCTGAAAACATCGTTGATAAATATTGTCTTTCGATTAAGTTTTCGCCTTCAACTTGGTTTTCTTTTCTATCAGTTACCATAGATAAAATAGCGCTTGTCGCATCAGCTGTTTCTGACGTAATAGTTAATGGATAACTTGATAGGGTATCCTCTTGTATCTTGTCGATGTAGTTTTGGAAACCTGTTGATAAAGACAGAATTAGCGCGATACCGATAATACCGATTGATCCTGCAAAAGCAGTTAAAATAGTTCTTCCTTTTTTAGTAAGTAAGTTATTGAAACTCAATGACAAAGCAGTGAAGATGCCCATTGATGCACGTTTAAATTTCTTTTGTTCGACATCCAACTCTTGGCTTACTTCGTAAGGATTTGAATCGCCAGTAATTACTCCATCTCTTAGATTTATTATTCTATTTGCGTATTCATTAGCTAATTCTGGGTTGTGAGTTACCATAACTACTAATCTATCTTTAGCGACTTCTTTTAAAAGTTCCATAACTTGAACGGATGTTTTAGTATCTAAAGCACCTGTTGGTTCATCAGCTAATAGAATATCAGGATTGTTGACTAGCGCTCTAGCAATAGCTACTCTTTGCATTTGACCACCAGACATTTGATTTGGTTTCTTGTGCGCTTGATCAGCTAATCCAACTTCTTCTAGAGCTTTCATAGCTCTTTGCTTTCTTTCTTTTTTGCCAATACCAGAGATAGTTAAAGCTAGCTCAACATTTGATAAAACATTTTGGTGAGGGATTAAATTATATGATTGAAAAACAAAACCAATGGTATGATTTCGATACGCATCCCAATCACGGTCTTTATAGTTTTGGGTTGAAATTCCGTTTATTAATAAATCACCAGAATCATATCTATCTAATCCGCCAATAATATTCAATAATGTTGTTTTTCCTGAACCTGAAGGTCCTAATATTGCAACGAATTCATTATCTCTTAGGTTTAATGAAACGTTGTTTAAGGCAACTTGTGTTAAGTTACCTGTGGTATACGTTTTTTTAATATTTTTAACTTGTAGCATGATTAAATTTTACAAGTTAATTTAGGACGTTTCAACATACTATCAATCATTTAGCATATAATGAAAGTATGATTTCTAATATTAATCATGTAAAAAAGGTTATGGGCGATTTATCGGCCAAGAAGAAATATGGTCAGAACTTTTTGATAGATTCAAATATTGTTGATAAAATCGCAAAAATTGCCTGTGATAGCAATTGTTTAACAATTGAGATTGGTCCAGGTTTAGGCGCACTTACTGAAATGTTATTAAAATACTCTAAAGCAGTTGATGCTTATGAGATTGATAAAGATATGTACAATATCTTACTAGATTCAATAACTGATGAAAGACTTAGTGCTTATTTAGAAGATTTTTTAGATACTGACTTAAATAAATATGTTGATCAAGAATTAAGAGTTTGTTCAAATTTGCCATATTATGTAACTACACCAATCTTATTTAAGCTATTTGAATCAAGTTTAAATATTACAAAGATTACTGTTATGGTGCAAAGAGAAGTTGCTGATAGATTCAATGCTAAAGTGAATAGTGAAGATTACAGTGCATTAAGTATCATCGTTCAATATTTATATGATGTTAAATATGAGATGTCTATTCCTAAGAATGTATTTTATCCTGCGCCTAAAGTAGATAGTGCCGTTATTTCTTTTACACCAAAAGTTGAGAGAGATGCTGAGTTTGAAAAGAAGCTGTTCGGTTTGATCAAGAATAGTTTTGCAATGCGCCGCAAAACTTTACACAACAACTTTATACAATTCTTGGATAAAGAAACGATTGAAAAAATATATTCCGATTTGCATTTTGATAAAAACGTTAGAGCTCAAGAATTAACACTTTCTGATTTTTTGAAGATAAATGAATTGTTGTAGAATTTAAGTATGGAAACAATCAAGTATACAAAAGATGATATCAAGACGATTATTAATAGATTGTCTAGTGGTGACATCATTGCCTTTCCAACAGACACAGTCTTTGGCTTGGCTTGTGTAATGGATATAGAAGCAATAAAAAAGGTATATATTGCCAAGGGAAGAGATTTTAAAAAGCCGCTTCCAATGATGTGCAATTCTTTGAAGATGATTTCTGATGTTGCTTATATTAATGACGATGCTAAGAAATTGATCGATAACTTTATGCCTGGTGCTATTACTATAGTTTTTAATAAGAAGGAATATATTGGCGACTATATTACTCAAGGTTTAAAGACAATTGGTATTAGAGTTCCAGATGATGAATGGATATTAAAGCTAATAGATGGTGTTGGCATGCCTATTATGGTCACTAGTGCTAATATTTCAAATACAGGTTCTTTATTGAAATGGGAAGATGTATATGAAAGCATGAATGGTAAGATTGACGGAATTGTTACTGAGGATGCTAGAGGAGATTCTTCTTCAACAATTGTTGATGTAACTGAAGAAGTAAAGATATTAAGAGAAGGGCCAATTTCTATCCAAGAAATTAAAAGGGTATTAGAATGAAATATTTATTAAATCATGCGCATTTAATTGTTGACGGTAATAGAGAATACATTGACGGAGCTTTACTTGTCAACAACGAAACAATCGAAGATGTATTTTATAACGCAAATAAAGTAAATATTGATTTATTAGATTATAAAGTAATAGACTGTACAGGCAAAGTAATTATGCCAGGTTTCTTTGATACTCATACCCATGGTATTAATGGATTGTCTTTTGATGAAGTTGATACAAGGGGAATGGATGATATATCTAGAGAATTCGCAAAAGATGGTACAACTTCGTTTTTAGCTTCTTTATCTTATGATTGCCCAGTTGAACAATATGAAGAACGTTTTAAAGTGATGAATGATTATGATGCTCCAATGTCTAGATTTGAAGGTATTCATATGGAGGGGCCATTCTTATCTACAAAACATTTAGGAATTGGTGATCCCGAAAAGTTTTTAAAGCCTAATAAACAGATGGTTGAAGACATTTTAAATAAATGCAAATGTTTAAAACAAATGACCATCGCATGTGAAATAGATGGCTATAAAGAAGTTGGCGTGCTTTTACATGAACACGGTGTTAAAGTAATGTGTGGTCATTCTGATGCTTGTTTAGAAAACTTAGATGATAATGTGGATGGTTTTACACATTTGTTTAATGCGATGAGAGGTTTGCATCATCGCGATATTACTCTAGTTAATTGTGCTTTCATGAATAAATGGATGTGCGAATTAATTGCTGATGGCAATCATGTTGATCGCAACGTTTTAAAACTTGTAATAAACAATATTGATAGAGATAAAATCATGTTGGTTTCAGATTCATCAACTGCTAGAAATTTGCCTGATGGCGAATATGACTTTATGTCTAAACATTGCACAAAAAATGACACTAAGTTTATCAGCAGTGATGGTCATTATGCAGGTAGTGTTGTTTCAATTAATGACGAGATGAAAGTGATGCGTGAACTAGGTGTAAAATATACAGATTTATTATTGTATTCAAGTTTGAATGCTTTTAAATTCTATGGTTTAGATAAACATTTTGGTTCTTTAGTTAAAGGTAAATCTTCGGATTGTGTAATTATGGATGAAGAATTGAATGTCATTAATGTTTTGGTAAGAGGCAAGTTATTATATGATTAATTTTTACGTTAAAGCCATCATTTATCTTTTCTGCTTTTTATTATCTCTTTTTGGTTTGAGCAGTTTAGATTATAATCGTTTTCTAAAACAAAATAGGGTTGCGCAAGCGCAGACCCTATATTTTATCATTGCATTTTCATTAGCTTATCTAATGGGAACTATGATAATAAACTTAATTTATTTTTTACAATAATTATTTTCTTTCGTATAAAGCGTATACTTCAGATACTGGAGTATGTCCAGATACGGCCAAGATTAATTTAGATAACATCCAACCTACTGATAAGACAGTAACTTTTGTTGTGTCTTCACTTTCTTGAACTTTGATTGTATTTGTGACGACAACTTCTTTAATACCAGAGTCTTGGATTCTTTGAATAGCGTTGTTTGAGAATATGCCGTGAGATATCGCAACATAAACATCCTTAGCACCGTTTTCCTTTAGGATTTGGCTAGCGGCAATTAATGAACCGCCAGTGTCACAAATATCGTCAACGATGATAGCGTTCTTATCTTTTACATCACCAATGATAGTGACAGCTTCACAAACGTTTGCTCTAGGTCTTCTCTTATCTATGATAGCTAGAGGAATTTCTAACATTTCTGCTAAGTTTCTAGCACGTTTAACACCGCCATGGTCAGGAGATACAACTACTGTGTTACTGTTTGCGAATCCTTTGTTGATGAAATAATGGCCGATCATTGGCACTGTTGTTAAATCATCAACTGGGCAATGGAAGAATCCTTGGATTTGCGCAGCATGTAGATCGAAAGTTACAACTCTATTTGCGCCTGCTTGTTCTAACATAGCAGCAACTAATTTAGCGGTAATTGGTTGTCTTGGTGATGCTTTTCTATCTTGTCTTGCGTAACCGAAATATGGAATTACACAAGTTATTTCAGCTGCAGATGATCTTCTTAAAGCATCTAGACAGATTAATAGTTCCATCAATGACTCATTAACAGGACGGCATGTTGATTGAACAACATATATTCTCTTTCCTCTGACTGTTTCGCCTAATTCGACTAATGTTTCACCGTCAGCGAAATGAGCGATTGTAGCTTTTCCTGGTTGAATATTTAAATAACTACAAATCTCGTTTACTAGGTCAACAGACGAAGTAAGTGGTAATACTACAACGTCTTTTAATGAAGATTCTTTATTTTTGCGTGCATCTGCTTCAGTGAAGCGTCTTACTTCTTTGCCTGTGATTTCAACTTCTTCATAATTCAATTTGTTGTAATCTTTAATGCGTTCAAATGGCAAAACAAAAACATCACATACTGTATCTTTATAAGTTAATACAGCAACATCTTTTTGTAGAAGTCTATTATAATCGTCATGATTTATTGCAGGATAGAATGGTGAAGCAAGAATACATTTATCACAATCTGTTACTTCATAAATTATTTCATCTACACTATTTCTTTTGATAGCTCCTGGAACTTCTGCGTCATTACCTACTACGTATATTTTTGCTACATCAACTTTCTTTAATTGATTGATTTGATATAACAATAAGTTAGAGCCTCTATATGGAGCTTTGGCAAGTAACTTTTGTTCTTCATTACTAATGAAAATTATCGCTAGATTCATTTTTTTACCCCCATCACAACACTATTATATCGTGATTTATTTGATTATTTTCGTCAATCTCACGAAATATTCGGAATATAAATATTCGTTATTAATATTTGCTAATATTTCCTTATTTTTACTTATTGTAAAGACTGTACTTCCTGATCCAGACATCAAGGAATTGCCAGTTTTTTCTCTTAAAATGGCCTTAACTTTTTTAATATCTTCGTTTAACAATAACGCTGGTTGTTCTAATGAGTTCTGCATATATGGCAAGATTTCGCCACCATTTTTTAGCATTTCAACAAGCGCATCAATATTAGGGTGATCACATATGTTCATATCTAGTAATTCGTATGCTTGTTTTGTGCTGACACCCATTCTTGGCTTCATGATGAGGATATAATAATCATCTTTGATATCAATGAATTCTAATTCATCGCCAATTCCTGATACGATAGCAGGTTTGTTGTAATAATTGAAAAAGACATCAGCACCTACTGCTACACATAGTTTTCTAATTGTTTGTGTAGATAAAGTAATATGATTTAGTTTTTGAAGTAATCTCAATGTTCCTGCTGCATCCGATGTTCCTCCGGCAAGACCAGCTTTTGTAGGAATGTGTTTATTTAGATTGATAGAATACTTATTGATGATGCCGGTTTCTTTTTCAAATTCCCTGATCATTTTGAATATCGAATTTGATTCATTATTTGTAATATATTCTTTGTTGCATGTGAACTGGTTTTCTTCAGCAATATTTATTCTTAATTCATCAAAAAAGGAAATGGGTACCATTACCGATTTTAAATCGTGGTATCCATCTTCACGAATATTAAATACATCAAGAGCTAAATTTACTTTAGCAAAGCATTTATCTATCATGGTTTTTAAATCTTAGATATAGATTTCTAACTAATACTATTGTTCCTGACATCACTATAAAGCCTAATAGACCTGATACGATATCTGCAAAGTCCATGTCACCAGTACCAGAAAAATCTTGGCCTATTTCTATCAATAAAGTGATGGCAATTAATATAGTGAAGACATAAATCCATGCCACCAACATTAACTTGTGGTTTTCAATTAATAATTTAAATAGTGGATAAACAATAAACAAAAAAGCTAAACCGACAATACCAATAACAATAAAATGTAACATCTTATCAGATAAAAACATTTCGTATTTATCATTCAAAGACATTATGTATTTATGGATAATTGCGAATATCTTTACGATATAGTTCAGCAATTCTTTAAATAGCGATGGTTCTTGTACTACTACTTCTTCCATTATTTACATTCCTTCATTCTTCTAGCTAATCCACTTAATGCTTGCTTTGAAGCGGCACATATGCCGACTCTAATTCCTTTGTTTACTTTGACACAATATATGTGATTTTCTAGTAAACGTTTATGAACTTTATCACGATAATCATTATCATCAATTTTTATGGTAATAAAGAATCCTTCTCTATATGGATATATATGTAGATAACATTCGCTACATTCTTTAATGAAAACATCCGCTCTTTCTTTAACTAGTTCTATATTTTTCTTAAGTTCAGCATTGAACTCATCTAAATGATTGTTTATTACATCGGCGATGTTGATCATTGCGGAATTGTTAACATTCGACCAAATACAACGACAATGTTTTGCGCATTGATTCATAAATGTTTCAACGAATTCTTCATCGTTATTGATGCATAATAAAGCACCTAATCTTTGGCCGTAATAAGAGAATGTTTTGCTACATGAGTATGCCATTAAGACTAGGATATTTTCATTGATGTTATTAAATAGTTCAAAGTATTTTTTCTTATCCTCATCATACGCATAATCTATATAAGCTATATCATTTAATATGATTGTTTCTTTATTTAATGAATTCAATTTATCTATAATCCTTTGCCAATCATAGTATGAATATGAATGGCCTGTAGGGTTTTCACATGGACTGTTGATGATAACAAAGATTCTTTCTTGTTCCTCAAATTTAGAAAGTAGTCCATCTATATCATAGATATCATAAGTAACTGAATTTAAATTTAGTTCTTTAGCCATTAAGGAATAATTCACCCAAGATGTTTCTGGATACATTACAGTATCGCCTTCTTGTAGGCACATATTCATAGCTAACGAAATAGCCCCAGTACCACCAAATGTCGCAATAGCTTTGCCTTTAACTTTTCCTTCTAATACAAATTTTTCAATCGCCTCATTATATAGTTTGTTACCTTGAGGCCCTTCACAATAACTTGCACGTTTATTGTTTTCAATTTTTGCTTCACTTTCATATACAGTTTTATATGTGATGATAGCGCCATTGTCATCTAAAAGACAACCTGCAGATGCATTTATTTTATCTGGACTGTTGTCTGCTTTTACAGCGTTTGATACCGCAAAAACGCCGTCTATATATTTTGTATTGTCGTGATTTTTCTTAATAAATTTCATAATTAACCAGCTTTCGTGATTTATTGTAAATCATACAATAATTATAGTATATTTTTCTTAGTAATCTAAAGGAGCGAAACCATGATAAACAATATTAAAATAGAAATTTGTGTTGGCAATGTTGATGATGCAGTTATAGCTAGTAAGTATCCTATTGATCGAATAGAACTTAATAGTTCTTTAGAACTAGGCGGAATAACTCCTTCTTTAGAAGTGCTTAAGTATCTAAAAGCTCATATTGATACACCAATATGTTGTATGGATAGATTAAGAGGTGGCGATTTCGTCTATACAGATTTGGAATATCAAATAATGTTAAAAGATGCCAAGTTAATGTTAGAAAATGGAGCCGACGGAATTGTTTTCGGTTTCATCAAAGACGGATATATTGATATAGATAGAACTAGAACTATGGTTGAGTTAATTCATTCTTATGGTAAAGAAGCAGTATTTCATAAAGCATTTGATGAATTAGCAGACATAGATAAGGGATGCAAAGATTTAATTGATTTAAAAGTTGATAGAATACTAACTTCTGGCAAAGCAGTATATCCTGATATTTTAGAAGGATGTAAGAGAATAAATGATTTAGTCAATAAATATAAAGGACAGATTCAATTATTGCCAGGTGGTGGCGTAAGAACTAATAACATTTTAGACGTAATAAAAACGTCTAATGCAATGCAAGTTCACATGACTTCTAAGAAGAACAATGAAGGTGGCTACGTGCAATTAGACGTTAATCAGTTAGAAGAACTATTAGGATCACTTGAATCCTTAGGTATATAAGAACTAATAAATTTTATTGACAACATCGTAATGTCATCGAATTGTGGAGCATCGCCGACAAATGAGTCGACATCTTTTTTAACACATCTACAAATTTCATCACAAGATTTGCCTTTGTGAGTGTTTATAGAATTAAGCAATCTTTCTTCACCGAATAATTCTGATTCACTATTTGTTGCTTCAGTAACTCCATCTGTGTACAAGAAGATTTCATCTCCTGGTTCAATAGTAGTTGTTTGTTCGGTGTAAGTTATATTATCAAGTCCTGCAAGTACAAAACCAGATTTTGATTTTAAGTACTCGTAATTTCCACCTTTTCTTCTTATTAGTGGTGGGTTATGTCCAGCGTTAGCAAATTTAATAACACCAGTTTGTGTGTTTAATGTTCCCATCCAAGCCGTAACAAACATACCGGCATCATTTCCTTCACATAAGCTGTAGTTGGCATTTGTGAAGATATCTGCAACAGCAACACCGCCTTCAGCATATGTCTTTAATAGAGTTTTAGCTCTCATCATAAACAATGCGCCTGGTATGCCTTTGCCTGATACATCGGCTACGACAAACGCTAATACATTTCTTCTTAATAGATAGAAATCGTAGAAGTCACCACCAACTTGTTTAGCAGCATCCATTGTTGCATAAATTTCAAACTCATTAATATTAGGGAATGGAGGGAAGATTGATGGTAATGCTGATTTTTGTATTTCTTTAGCGTAATTTAATTCTGCATCAATTCGAGAATTTGCTTCTTCAATATAATTCTTCAATGTAGCAACTGTAGAATTAATACCAGAAGATAATTCCGCAAATTCTTTTGTAGAATTCGAATCAACTATTACATCTAAATCACCATTTGTAATCTTATCTAGAGAATCATTTATTTCATGAACATGTTGAACGAATAAAATCTTAACTAAGAAATATACGAAGATGAACAGTGCCGCAAAGACCGTTGTTTCCATAAAGGCATTTAAGTAAATAGATAGTTGTTTACTGAAATCGGCCTCATCAACAGGAAGGTAAGCATATACAACGTAACTTTCGGCATTACTGTACATATAGTAAAGATTTATACCATTATAACTGAATTTATATGTTTCGTAAGGCTTGTAGTCTAGTGAAAAGAAAATATCAGGATCGACATCAAACTTTTGACCTGTTCTGCCTAGAGAATCAGAGATAATATTTTCTTCTAAATCTGTGATACATACGCCGCCCGTTTCACCGATATGACGATTTGTTGCGATTGAACTAATCTCATTATAGATATCATCCATAAATTGTTTTCTATCATAACCAACTTGAACATATCCACCTTTTATCAATGTTTTGCAAGCATATTTTCTAGAAACATTTTGATATTCTGAAGATTCACGATATGGCAAAACTATCTCTGAATATGTTCCATCATCTAAACCACTGAATTCATCGTAGTAGTGGTTAGAACGCATATCATAGCCAACATAGCTTCTGTCCGTTGAATAAACAACGTAACCGTTTGAATCGACAATATTAATTTCAGCAACATCAAATTCGTTCGAAATTGTGTCTAATAAAGAGTTATCAATTTTATCGGTGTCATTTATACGAGTTGATATTAATCTAGTTATTTTTAATAAATTTTTGCTTGAAGCTTGTTCGATATCATTTATGACATCACGAATATTTAAACTTAATAATTCTTGTGTATCTGTTTCAGAAATATTCTTTTGTAATAGGATGGTAAAAGATAACGTTAAAATAAATGATGCTAAAACTAGAGTGAACATTCTTTTTTGGAATTGAATAGATAAAGTAGTTGTTTCACCCTTATGACGATCATACAAGTTTTCTTTATCTAGAATGTTGATTGCCAAAACTGCTAAAGCGACACTCATTGCATTTACAACAATCATTGGAATAGCAACTTTTTGAATTACTGCGAAAGCATGCTTTACATCGTCTAAATGAGTAAAGAATACATTCAACATATGCATTACTTCAGCAGATGCACCAATGGCGAAAGAGTAACTCCAAGAAGGAATTTTGTCATCAAAAACATATTTCTTTAAAAGAGCACTATATAAGCCAACTAAACATGTTGAAATTGAACATGCCAATCTAGTGTATGTATCAACGCCCCAATAAGCGGATAGCCATCTTTCAACGCCACCAATAACACCGGCAATAATTCCAGCTGGGCCGCCAAAGATTAATCCGGCACAAAGAGGTGCAGCATCTCTTGCATTCAAGACTGCATCGTTTACTAAAACACCTTTTTCTGTACCCAAAATTGCTAAAGCACCAAAGATGATTCCGGCTATTATTTGCTTTGCTTTATAACTTAGCTTTTCTCCGACTGGTGTATGAAATAAAAAATGCAATAAAATACTGACGTTTATTGGTATCACAGAGATGACTGCTAAGGACATAAAATTTTCAATCATACATAATCATTTTATCTTATTTTGATATAAAAAAAAGATAAATAATGTTCATTTTTGGCCTATTTTTAGCAATAAATCATCACTTTTTTGCATATTTTAATCTGTGAAAAAATTAACTTGTTAAAACAAGGATTATATTCATAATATCTATGTAATAATGGAAGTGTAAGAAGAACAAAACACACAATTTGGAGAGGTATTTATGAACATAATAGTTTGTATAAAACAGGTGCCTGGAACAACTAATGTTAAGGTAAATCCTGATACAGGGACGCTAATTAGAGATGGCGTCGCTTCTAAGATGAATCCTGATGATTTGAATGCTCTAGAATTAGGCCTTTCATTAAAAAAAGAGTACGGAGGAAGTTTGAAAGTAATATCTATGGGTCCTCCTGCTGCTTTAGATGTTATTAGAGAAGCAATATATATGGGAGCTGACGGTGGCGTATTAATTTCTGACCGCAAATTTGGTGGAGCAGATGTTTTGGCAACTTCATATACTTTGTGTAGCGGCATTAAAACGATGGGTGATTATGATCTTATTCTCACAGGCAAGCAAACTACTGACGGCGATACTGCTCAAGTTGGTGCTGAACTAGCTGAACATTTAAATATTCCTCATGTTGCTAATGTTACTAAAGTTGAATTAAAAGATGAAAAACTTGAATATGTATCTGACTTAGGAGATAAGACTCTTAAGGCTATAGTAAGTACACCTTGTTTGATATGTGCCAACAACGACATCAATACACCTCGACTTCCATCTTTTAAAAGAAAAGCTGAATTAAAAGATTGTGCTGACTTAATAAAGATAATTACATTCAATGATATCGAAGATCAAGACGAAAATCATTATGGCTTAAAAGGCTCTGCGACAAAGGTTGAAAGAATATTCGAACCAGATAAACGTAAAGATAAGCAAATGTTTGTCGATGGCGAACTAGCTAAGGCAATATACGATATATTAGCTGAAAAGAAATTTATCTAGGAGGGCTTTATGGGACTAAAAATAAATCAAAATTTAGTAAATGATGAAACAGGTAAAGCCCTACAAGAGCTTTGTCCATTTAATGCAATCAGTTACGAAAATAATAAATTAGATATCAATGCTGGATGTAAATTATGCAAGATGTGCGTAAGAAAAGGTCCAGCTGGTGTTGTTACTTTTGAAGAAGAAACACAAACAAGCACTATTAATAAAGATGAGTATAAAGGTATTTGTGTTTATGCAGATATTGAAGCAGGTATAACTCACAAAGTTAGTTTTGAATTAGTAGGCAAAGCTATTGAATTAGCTAAGGTAATTAATCATCCAGTTTATGTTTTAGCAATTGGCGACAATATCGAAACTAATGTTGAAGAATTCTTATCGTATGGTGTTGATAAAGTTTATCTATATGAACATTCAGCTTTAAAAGATTTTGATGTTGAAACTTATACTAATTGTTTTGAAGATTTCATTAATACTGTTAAGCCTAGTTCAATCCTTGTTGGTGCAACCAATGTTGGTAGATCACTAGCTCCAAGAGTTGCTGCAAGATTCCATACAGGTTTAACTGCTGATTGTACAAAATTAGAAATGAAAGAAAACACTGACTTAGTACAAATCAGACCTGCATTTGGTGGCAATATCATGGCGCAAATCATCAACCCTGATCATCGTCCTCAATTCGCGACAGTTAGATACAAAGTTTTCGATGCTCCAAAAAAAGTTGATAAGATTGTAGGCGTTATTGAAAAAGTTGAAATAAAAGACGAATGGCTAAAGAGTCATACAACAGTTCTTGAAACAATACAAAAACCAAAAGAATTAGATATTTCCGAATCAGAAGTAATAGTAGCTGTAGGAAGAGGTTTAAAAGCAAAAGAAGATTTAGCTATGGTTCATGAATTAGCAGAGTTATTGAATGGTAATGTCGCTTGTTCTAGGCCGCTAGTAGAAGAAGGATTATTTGATAGTAAACATCAAATTGGTTTGAGTGGTAAAACTGTTAAACCTAAACTTATTATTACTTTAGGTATTTCTGGTTCAGTTCAATTCTGTTCTGGTATGAAATCATCAGACACAATTGTCGCAATAAACACTGACCCACATGCTCCAATCTTTGATGTAGCTAACTATGGAATTGTTGGTGATATGTATAAGGTAGTTCCAGAACTAATAAACATGATTAAGGAGGGCAAATAGAATGTATAAGAAAATTGATAGTAATGATATTGAATTTTTGAAGTCTGTCATCCCTCAAGAAAGAATATTTGTGGGTGAAGAAATATCTCACGATTTTTCTCATGATGAATTAGGTGGCATTGAAGCAATGCCTGAAGTATTAATCAATGTTTTAGATACTTTAGAAGTATCAAAAATAATGAAATATGCTTACGATAATAACATTCCAGTAGTCGCAAGAGGCTCTGGAACAGGACTAGTTGGTTCTAGTACGCCAATTAATGGCGGTATCATGATTCGTACATCGTTAATGAATCATATCCTAGAGCTAGATGAAGATAATTTAACAATTACAGTAGAACCTGGTGTTTTACTTATGGAACTACAAGCTTATGTTGAAGACCATGGTTTATTCTATCCACCTGATCCAGGTGAGAAGACTGCTACAATAGGTGGCAACATCTCGACTAATGCTGGTGGTATGAGAGCAGTTAAGTATGGTGTAACAAGAGATTATGTAAGAGGCCTTAAGGTTGTTCTTCCAAATGGTGATATTGAGACATTTGGTAGCAAGTGTGTTAAGAACTCATCAGGTTATGCAATGAAAGATTTAATCGTTGGTTCAGAGGGTACTTTATGTATCATTACTGAAGCAATCTTAAAGTTATTACCTCTACCAAGCCAAAGCGTGTCTATGTTATTACCTTTCAATACAATGGAGAAAGCTATAGAAGTTGTACCAGAGATTATTAAATCAAAAGCTAGCTTAACTGCTATTGAGTATATGTCGCTAGATACTATAATTTCTGCCGAAAGTTTTTTAGGTAAAAAGTTCCCTGATACAAATTACGAAGCTTATATCTTGTTGACTTTTGATGGTAACAACAAACAAGAGATTGAAGAGGAATATACTAAAGTCGCTAATTTATGTATTGAACACGGAGCTATTGATGGTTACTTTGTTGATACTGATGAAAGAAAGAAATCAGTATGGTCTGCTAGAGGTGCTTTCCTAGAAGCAATTAAAGCATCAACAGACGAAATGGATGAATGTGATGTTGTTGTTCCAAAGAATAAAGTAGCAAAATACATTGAATATACTCATGAAGTAGCTAAAGAAGTCAATGTAAGAATTCCTTCGTTTGGCCATGCAGGAGATGGCAATCTTCATATCTATATTTGTCGTGACGGTTTGAACAAAGATGAATGGAAGCTTCGTCTAAATAAGGCCTTCGACTTACTATATAACAAGGCAATAGAATATGAAGGACATGTTTCTGGAGAACATGGTATCGGCTATGCAAAAAGAGAATACTTGGCTAAACAAGTAGGCGATAAACAGATTGCATTGATGCAAGGAATTAAGAAAGTATTTGATCCTAAAGATATACTTAATCCTGGAAAAGTTTGTTATATCAACGAATAAGAAAAAAGAGCAATTGCTCTTTTTTCTTATGACTTATGTTCTTCTTGATTATGACAGTTTGGGCAAGTTACTATTACGTTTCCGTGTCCTTTAGGTATTTTGATTAATTGACCACAATTCTTGCACATAAAGACACGATGTGTTTTTCGATATGTCCATTTCGTTTTAATCAACTTTATTAATTTACGATATTTACGATTCTCTTCACTTCTAGCAAATTTTTTACTTGAAAAATATCTAAAGATAAAGATAACAATAAATAATGTTGAAATGACATATATGATAGTGCTTCTTGTTATTAGCTCTATTATTGATGAAACAAAAGCTAGAACTAGTAGCGTTCTATTGATATCATCCATTCCGTAACTACGTGCATACAAATTTCTAAAGAAGTTTTTGATTTTGTTTATAAAATTGTTCATAGTTTAATTTTACGATGAAAAATAGTGATATCAAGGAAATGGAAGCAATTTAGCACAACATTATCAATGCTATAATTTAGTTATGGAATACTATTTAGCGATAGATATTGGCGCATCTAGTGGTAGACATATCATTGGTTACAAAGAAAATAATGAAATCAAAACTGTTGAAGTATACCGTTTTGATAATGGTGTTAAAGAATATAATGGCCATCTAGTATGGGATATCGATGAAATAGAAAGACAAGTAAGAATAGGAATTGATATAGCAAAAGAAAAATACGATATCACTTCTCTATCTATAGATACATGGGGTATTGATTATGTTTTGCTTAACGAAGATAAAACAATATATCCAGTATATAGTTATCGTGATGAGCGCACAGAAGATGTCGTTGATGAAGTCCATTCGATAGTAAGTTTTAAAGAACTATATAAGCATACTGGTAGTCAATTTCAAAGATTTAATACAATTTATCAGTTATATCACGACTTAAAAAACGGCCGTCTTGATGAAGCTACTGATTTTTTAATGATTCCTGAATATTTGTTATATCGTTTAACAGGAAACAAAGTAAAAGAATTCACCGATGCAACAACAACGGGTATGATTAGTGCCGATAGTTTGGAATTTGATGAAGATATTATTGATAAATTGAAACTTCCAAAACGTTTATTCAAGAAGTTGTCACATCCGAAAAAGTGTTTAGGTGAATATAAAGGAATTAAAGTTGTTCTTTGTGCAACTCACGATACTGCTAGTGCTGTTGAAGGCATTCCGATGATAGGCAATGAGCCATATATATCAAGTGGCACTTGGTCAATCCTGGGTATTAAAACCGATAAACCAATAGTCGATGATAATTCGTTGGTTGTAAATTATTCTAACGAGGGTGGTATAAATTATAATCGTTACCAAAAGAATATTATGGGGCTGTGGGTTGTTAATGAACTACACAAAGAATTGTGTCCAGAATTAAGCGTTGTCGATATTACAAAATTAGCAGAAGCATCTACATATGAAGATACTGTTGATGTAAACTCAGATGATTTCATTTCGCCAAAATCTATGAGAGAGTCTTTTGATAAACATTTAATGAATAAGCCAACAAGCAACGGTGATTATTTTAGATGTGCATATAAATCTTTAGCTATTTGTTACGCAAAAGCTATTGAAGAATTAGAGAAAAACACAAACAAAAAATACCACGATATCTATATCGTTGGTGGTGGCGCAAAGAATTGGCTATTAAATGATTTAAGTAAAAAATATACAGAGAAGAATATCATCGCATTACCTATTGAAGCTACTTCTTTAGGCAATCTTAAAATTCAAATGGAGGTTGAATGATGGAAAAGTATGCATGGAAAGGCTTAGTAAAAGAAGGCTGTCTTGATGAATATATTAAAAGACATAATGCGATTTGGCCTGAAATGAAACAGATGTTAGCAGATGCAGGAATTAAGAACTACACAATTTGGAATGTTGGTAATGAGATGTTTGGTTACTATGAATGTGAAAACGGAGTTGAGTATGCATCTAAAATCCAAGCGATGTCAGATATCAATAAGAAATGGGATGAATATATGAAAGATATCTTGATAATGGAAAAAGATCCTGTTACAGGTGCTCAGCCATTATTAAAGAAAGTGTTTGAATTTAGGTAGGTGAATTATGGAAAGATACCAAAGCGCAAAACAGATTTATAAACAATATGGTGTAGATACAGAAAAAGCATTAAAGGAGTTAAAGAATATAACTATCTCCATTCATTGTTGGCAAGGTGATGATGTTGTAGGTTTTGATAGTAGGCAAGCTGCCTCAGGCGGTATTCAAACTACAGGAAACTATCCTGGAAAGGCAACAACTCCTGAAGAATTGATGGCTGACTTCGATAAGGTATTAGAACTTTGTCCTGGTAAAAAGAAGTTAAATCTTCATGCATCATATGCAATTATGGAAAAACCAGTAGGTCGAAATAAAATTGAACCTAAGCATTATGCAAAGTGGGTTGAGTATGCCAAGAAAAGAAAGATTGGTCTAGACTTTAATCCAACATTCTTCTCTCATCCAATGGTAAAAGATGGTTTGACATTATCTTCTCCTGATAAAGAAGTTAGAGACTATTGGATTGAACATGGTAAACGTTGTTTGAAGATTGCAGAATACTTTGCGAAAGAACTTAAACAACCATGTTATGTGAACTTTTGGATGCCTGATGGCTTTAAAGATTTTCCAGCAGATAGAATTGGTCCAAGACTAAGAATGAAAGAATCTTTGGATAAAATCTTTAAAACAAAATATGATAAGAAATTAGTGATTCCAACACTAGAATCAAAAGTATTTGGTATCGGTGTAGAAGCTTATACTGTTGTTTCTGCAGAATTTTGTTTAGCCTATGCAATGAAAAATGGCATTACTCCATTAGTAGATAATGGCCATTACCATCCTACAGAGATGGTATCTGATAAGATATCTTCATTATTGACATTCTCTGATAAGATGATGCTTCATGTAACTAGACCAATGAGATGGGATTCTGATCACGTAATATCATTCGATGATGAAACAAGAGAAATGATGAAAGAAGTAGTAAGATGTGGTGTAGATAAAGTTAGTCTAGCTACAGATTATTTTGATGCTTCAATCAACAGAATTAGTGCATGGGTAACTGGTGTTCGCAACTTACAAAAAGCTTTATTATATGCTTTATTAGAACCAAATAAAGATATGAAGAAACTTCAAGATAATAATGATTTTACTTCTCTACAAGTTAAACATGAAGAATTAAAAACCTTACCGTTAGGTGATGTTTGGAATGAATTCTTGCAAAGAGAAAAAGTAGAACAAGATTATTTATCTGTTGTTAAAAAATATGAGAAAGAAGTATTAAGCAAAAGATGAAAGACGTTAGAACAAGTGAATTTGTAATTGAGTTTGCGAGAATGGCTACCAACATGTATCGTCTAGGTTGGGACGAAAGAAATGGTGGTAATATTTCGTATCTTTTATATGAAGACGAATTAAAAGAATATCTTGATATTAATAATGTTGTTAGAGAAATGCCTTTAGGTTTTAATGCAAAAGAACTTGCAGGTAAATATTTTTTAGTCACCGGAACTGGTAAGTATTTCAAGAATGTTGAAAGAGATCCTGCATTTAATTTAGGCATCCTAAGAATTAAAGACGATGGAGTTACAGCTGAGTTATTATGGGGTTTTGAAGATGGTGGCAAATTCACTTCAGAATTTCCTGCACATCTAATGTCTCATATCGAAAGATTAAAAGTTTCTAAAAATCATCGTGTTGTTCTTCACACTCATCCTTTAGCAATCATGGCTATGAGCTTTGTTCATCCTTTATCAGATAGGGAATTCACAAGAACTATTTGGAAAATGAACAATGAGTGTATTGTTGTCTTCCCTGATGGTATAGGCGTACTTCCTTGGATGGTATGTGGCACCAACGAGATAGGTGAAGCTACCGCAAACAAGATGAAAGATTATCGTATTGTTTTGTGGCCTAATCATGGTATCTATGGTGTAGGTGACACATTAGATGAGGCGTTCGGTTTAGTTGAAACAGTAGAAAAATCTGCCCAAGTATATATGATGATAGGGGAAAGAGAAATAATTAATCCTATCACCGATCAAAACCTAAAAGATTTAGCTGCACACTTTAAGTTAAATTATCGAAAAGATTTTCTAGATTAATAGGCACTTTATGTGCCTATTGTTATTTTTGAACAAAAAATAACACTTTTATTGCAGCCATCTAACATAAACTACGTATACATTAGTGAATCATCTTTGCATTAAAGTTTGTATAAGAAGATTTGTCTCATAAAAAGGAGAAAAAAAGTCAAAAACAAATGAAGAATTAAAATCATTAAAACAAGAATGTGAATCATTTAATACAAAGGTTCAAGAACTATCAGATGACGAACTAGGATATGTAGTAGGTGGTTCAAGCCATTTTGAATTATTTATTCAACTTGGCATTGCAGCATTTCTTTTGCCAGGTGTTCTACCAGTTGCCAGTACAACCATGGATGCTACTCCAAACATACAAATAACACAAGGTAGCAACCAATCTGGAAAAGATTTCAGAGTTGTCTAGTGGTTATCAGATAATCAAAAGATTCAAGTAGCTTAGTAAGTGAGCTACTTTTTTTATGGTGTAAATGTGCGAATTGATGGTTTACTTTATGCTTTCGTAGTCGATTCCTTTTGTTTCTTTTACCTTTAATGATAAGAAATATAAAGATATACCAACACATGGTAATATCCAAACTAGGCAAGTCAACCATATTGGAATGAAAATCATGCCGATATTTACTACGGCTAAACCAATTCCCATACCTACATATACAAGCAATCCTTCGGCTCCAACTATTGATGCACGAATATCTGTTGGTACCATTTCTGTTGAAATGATTTCCATATAATCTCTTCCAATCCAATAGCCACCAAGATATAGTCCATAGAATAAACCGATTATTTTTGGATCTGCAAGATTTCTTGTAGTTAATGTAAATAATGCAAAGCCTACGAATGTTATAGAACCAAAAATAAGAATTGTTTTCTTACGTCCAATTTTGTCAGCCATGAATCCGGAAATAATTACGGCAACACAATAAATGATTGGATAGTAATATAAAGCTTCAGTAATAGAAGCTGCACTCATACCGGCTTCATTCATAATAGGCTCATAGTTTGTTACAGCAATAATAGCGGCATCAAATATTGACTTAATTAAGATAAGCGTACGTAAATCTTTGTTTTTAAAAATATAAGAAACAGCATTGAATATTCCAGCTTTATTACCATTAGCTTTCTTTTCTTTCTTTAATTGTTCTTCTTGTTTTATTCTTTCTTCATATGGAATTTGCAAGTATTCTAAACGTCCGTTAATATATGTATTTGTTTCTTTCGCGAATATTAGCACTAATAAACATATAACGAGTCCAGCGATTCCAGGAAGGATATAAATATTACGCCATAGAGTATCATCGTTTCTCATCAATGATTCACGCATTATTGGTAAAAGAATTGTGCTTAATCCACCAATTCCTTTAATAATGGAATATACTGTTGCACGATGTTTAGCTGGTGCTTCTTCCAAAATATAGATTATTTGAATATCATGTCCTAAGAAGAAGCTCATTGTAAATGTACCAATCATAAAAGTTAGATAGCTTTTAGAGAAATACACAATTAATAAACCAAATGTCATTCCTAGCGTTGATAAGACAAACAGAGGTTTACGACCATATTTGTCGCCAAGTGATTTATAAAAAGGTGTAAGTAATCCTATAACATGGCCAATTAAACTGATAGTATTATGTAAAGCTAATCCACTAGCCAAATCATAATCATTGCCGAATAGATGGCCATTAATAAAGAATTCTTTAATAAAAGATGAAGTGACAGCATTATTAGCGTTAGTGGTAATGTTATCTATAATATCAACCATTAAGATAAGAGCTAATAAGACAATAAAATAATTTTTGTAACGTCCCAATTCTTTTAGTTTTGATAACTTTTGATATTGACGTTCTTCAAAGTCTTTTTGTTTATTTGTGTATTGTTGTTCCATAGGATAAACTCCTTTTTTCCATTATAATATGGTTAAGGTAATAATATGAAGATTATAGTAATAGGTGCAGGGATCGCTTCATTAACTTTCGCAATTGACGCAATTAAAGATGGCCATCAAATTGTAATGATTGAAAAAAATAATGTGCCTGGTGGAGTTATGGCTCTATATAAGGAACAGGGCTATAGTTTTGCGCAGGGTCCTTTATTAATTGATGATATGAGCAAAGGACAACGTTTATATAATGTATTAGATTCTATTGGTGTACATCTAGATACAATTAAGTCAGATCGAGGCCTAGTATATGATGATATCAATTTATGCCGCAAAGAAAAATATGAAGGTCCTACTTGGCGCAAAGAAGAATTAAAAAAGTTATTTCCTAATGATATTCAAGGAATTGATGAGTATTATCGTTTTTATGAAGCAATAATGAGAATCAATTATGTCTCAAATAAAAAGGACATAATTAGTAAGATAGATAAAATAATTCAATTTTTAAAGATTAAAAAATATAAAGATATGTCTTGTGATGAATTCTTAAAGAAATTATTTAATAACGAATCTTTAAGAATTGTCTTTGAAGGTATTCTTGCGGATTTTTGTGCCGATCCAAAAGATGTTAATTGTTTTGTCATTCCTTTTTTGAATCCTGAAACTGCTTTCGATGACCGTATTCCTGTTACAAATAAAAAAGGCAAACTATATTATCCTACATTCAACTATGTTCGTGGAGGTGTTCAAAAAATACCTGAAGCATATGCTGAGTATATTATTGAACAAGGCGGAGAGATTCTTTATGGCCACGTTGTTACTAAATTGGTTGTAGATAATAACCGAATTAAAGGTGTCATCGTTGATAACGAAAAAGAAATAGATGGAGATATTGTAGTTGCGGATTGTGGCGCTCAAGAATTATATTTTGATTTACTTGGAAAAGAATATTTAGAGTCTGAATTTATTAATAATCTATCTAAAATGAGCAAGATGGAATCTGTCTTTATGCTTCATTTAGGTGTTGATATTGACCCAATGCAATATCAAAAACAAGCATTGGTTTATTACTATGGAACATCTGATATATCTCTTGCGATTAATAAACTTAGACAAGGAATATATCATGAGGGGAATGATGGTTA
This sequence comes from Candidatus Colivicinus equi, assembly GCA_018064825.1. GTDB lineage: Bacteria > Bacillota_I > Bacilli_A > Erysipelotrichales > Erysipelotrichaceae > Colivicinus > Colivicinus equi. The sequence continues at coordinate 21,322 of JAGHUL010000041.1, read as the reverse complement.
TTTAATATTTGTAGATAGTTATATAGATAAAGATTTTGCGCCAAAAGATAGATATGCTATGACGATATATACGGTTGCGCCTAATTTCCTTAATGATGGAATATGGGAAGAAAAACAAAGAGAATATGCCGATAAACTAATCAGTTTAGCGGAAAGGCATATTCCAAATTTGTCAAAGCATATAGTATTCGAAAAGATTATTACGCCAGATTATTATCGCAATCTAACTAATACGAACTTCCATTCTTTTGGTGGACTAGTTCCAGATGGCAAAGGTTTTTTGCCACCTCATCAAAGTCCTATAGATAATCTATATCATTTAGGTACACAATCTTTCAGTAACGCAAGTATTGCCCCAACGGCAGAAGGTGGCCATCGCGTTTACCAATTAATAAAAGAAAAAATATAAGCGCATATTGAACTAGTCAACTATTGTTGAATTATCTAAAATTAATCACAATTGTTTGCTATCAAAGCTTTTACTGCATTAATCGTTTCACCCATTGAAGCTAGATGTAAACCTTCTTTACCCGTGTTTTCCATGACGTTTTTTAAATCGATAAATAATGCTTTTTCAAGATAATCTTTCGCTTTATCAAATATATTGTTTTGAGCCGCAAATAAAGCGTGTGATGCAAAACTTAATGTTGAATCATGAAGACATATAGGTTCGAAATCATTCCAGGCATCAAGTTTTTCTTGTTCAGAAAATAATTCTGGGAATCTTGTCATTAGAAGCAACACATCTGCTTGTTTTACTACTTTATATCTTTGCAATCTATCGAATGATACATCGTGATATGATGCTTTAAAACTTTTCTTAATCTTGTTGATATCTACTTCTTCAAGTAAGTGGAAATTATCATCAGTTGTAATTCTTCCTGTATATGGATCTCTAGGAGTTTTAATACAATCAACAAGTTTCTTCCAATCATTTATTTCATCATCACTAATATTTAATTTTTCATATAGTTTGGTGTTTAGCGTTTTAATCTTTTCGGACGCTTCTATGGCGAGTTTCAAATTGTGTTTGGCCATAATATTTGTAAAAAGATTATTAGAGCTTACACCACAATATTCATCAGGACCTTTTACGAATAACAAATTATATTCATTTTCTTTTTGATTGTATGAATATCTAGACATCCAAAATCTAGCTGTTTCAATATACACTTCAGCTAGTTTGTTTATATAATAATCTTCGTCTTTTGTCTTTTCATAATATTTATTTAATGCATATACGACATCAGCTGTTACATGGATTTCACTACAACCAATATCCCACGTTTCACATTGTTCACTTCCATCTAGGGCAGCCATCCAAGGATATCTAGCTCCTTTTGTGGTCATCTCTTTTGAATGTTTTTTGGCTGCTTCAAGGCAGTTTACACGATAGTCGCATAATGATTTAGCAGCTCTAATATCTGTATCTAAGAAAAAAGGAAGCATAAATAAATCTGTGTCCCAGAAATAACATCCTTTATATCTCGAATGTGTAAGACCTCTCGCCCCGATTGAGACTGTTGGATCATTTGAATTGCAGTTATTTATTAACTGGAACATATTAAATCTTAATGCGCATTGTTTTTCGTCATCTTCAAAGTATTTGATGTCGCACATATTCCATTTTTCATTCCAAAAATCGTGTTCTTGTTTTTTAATAACGTCGTAATCGAATTCATCAATGTCAATAATTCTATTGTCGACATCTCTACTTGTTGTTATGACATCGCATGAGTCTAATGTTGCTGAAGAATTATCTAATGTGGTTTTAACTTTAATAACAACGCTATCATCTTCAACGTTATATGAATCTTGAGTAAATTCTATTGAATTAAATAATAATTTTTGAATCATAGTTAAATTGCAACCCGCAAGTTTAAACGAACACTTAAAGCCATTATTTACTATTTCGTTATTTGTTAATTTTGTTAGATTAATTGTTTCTAAATTATCTTTAACTTGATCGTCTGGAACAGGGCAATTTACACTTCCTGTGAAGATTCCGGTCTCAATAGTTATTTCGGCTTTTTCTTTACAAGATACTGTTGTTCTTTGAAGAATAAGCGCAGCATTTGTGTGTGAAAAAAATCTTTCATATTTGATGTCTATTGTTTTATTATTTGCAGTCATTGATAATTCATAAGAAAGCAATCCTTTATCCATTGATAAAGTTTTTTTAATGTTTGATGATAAAACAGCTTTTATTCCATCGATGTAAATTTGTTGGTAGATAGGTGTAGGCAAATTAACAATATCTGTGATTCCGTTTTTGATTTCTGCAAACATTCCTTGCATAAAAAGGCCACAATCAATCTTTCTCATCTCGCTTTCAAAGGGAAGGTATCCTCTTGAACCAACTCTTCCGTTTCCAATGAAGAAAATACTTTCATCAAATTTATCTATCATTGATGAATTAATTGAAGAGATAGTATAACCATCTAGATTTAATTTACTCATTGTTGTTACCTCTTATTGCTACTAACATTGAATGGCACAAGAAACCCGCGCATGTCGCAAAAGCTTCACCAGTTGTAGACTCTCCGGTGTTTTCATCCACACTTTCACATGCAATGCCGTTATCCATCTTCAAATACTTTAATTCTTCAAGTGCCATATCTTTATGTCCTGAAAGTAATGAATTGCATAAACTTAATATCCAAGGATGAGGAGCGTGTGGACATCCAATCTCACTTATATTGCATTCATTGAATGAATATTTATAGTCTTTTGATCTAATCATATTCACGGTATTATTCCAGATTTCGTTATCGCTTTCTACAAAACCGTAGTATGCAAGCAATTGTAATGATCCAGGAGGCTCATCATAAATATCGTGATTGCCTTCTAAATCGACAGACCAACCAAAGTATTTACCATTGCTATTTTCAAATACGCAATTATCCATTATTGCTTTTTTAACTTTTTCTGCTTCTAAAGCAAGACAGCTATATTTATCAGGATATAAGTTCGCTAGAGCATTAAATGCTAAATATACAAGCATATTGTCATAAGTGATATATGGATATACTCTTTCATCGTCGGTTGGTTGAAGGAATGTTTCATATAACTCAACTTGTGGATGCTTTGCTTCTTTCAATTGCTCAAGGATATTTTCGATTGTTTTTGTAACGAATCTTTCATTTATTAATTCTTTATCGTCTGTTTTGATATAGTAATTGTTTAATGCGATTATTGGTGCAACTAGTTCATCTAATTCAAATCCCGGTTCAAGAACGGTACCATCGATATATCTTGAATGAACACCAATGTTTTTCGATTGCCTTGTATAAATATATTCGAGAATAGATTTCGCTAACTTAGTATCAGTGTCTAGTACAGTAGGGAAAGACCATAGCATTGTATCTCTATCCCAATATGCTGCAGAGACATAATATCTTGAGCTTCTTGATGTTGCACAAATTACTTCTTCTGTATCATAAGTAATGCCTGTCGAATAGAAAAGGCAAAAGAATAGATTAGTGTTGTATATTACGTTATAAATATCGTTTCCTAAATCTTTGATTCTTTCATTTAGATAATTAGATGTTTTTCTATATTCGTATTCATATGTTCTTCTTAACATTTCTTTTGCGCTTGTTGCAGCTGCTACTTCTTCAAAACCTAAGCCCCAAAAAATATCTAAAGATTTTGTTTCGCCTTTCTTTGCATTAACTTCTTGGCTGATGTTGAAATCAATAATATTATTTTCTAATTTATATGTTGTTTTTGTTTTAGAAGACGTCATTGGCGCTAGAGAAAAGAGCGGACTACCGAGCATATAGTCAATGATGATGGAATAGTTCCATCCAGATTCATAACAACGCAAGTTTCCTTCAAACTCTTTGACTTCATTAACAGAATGCAATATATGTGCTAGTTTTCCTTTAAGTCCCCATGTAAATGAAAGATCTTTGTTTGCAGTTAATTCATAATGAATAATAAAACCTCTTTCCTTAACTGGAGTTAAATAGGTGCATTTATATATAAAGTCATTGTTATTAGCTTCTCTTACGGGAATCCAATAGTTGTCTCTTTTAAATAATGAATTATTGAGTTCAAGACTAATATATGGTTCAAATAAAGGTGATTCTTCTCCTTTAAGCTCTATCATTCCCTTTTGAGTCATAGATAAAAAACTAATTGATTCAATATTGCCGTTATCTTCGTTAATTGTTGGTAAAGAAACCATTTCATTGCCTGTAGGAACGTATTTTTTCATATAATTGACCTCAAAGTGTTTAAACGATTAAACTATTTATAGATATAATATAACAAAAAATAATGCTTTTAACAATAATGTAAGGGTTTTCTATTGACTTAGGATTAAAAAATGTATATATTTGAATTATAAATTAGTTTAAACGCTTAAACAAAGAGGACGAAATGGTTACTAAAACAACGTTAAAAGATGTAGCAAAAATGGCAGGAGTATCATCCGCTGCTGTTTCTTATGCTTTAAGCGGAAAGAGGACTATCTCCGAAGAAACTAAAAAGAGAGTATTTGATGCCATAGAAAAGCTTGACTATGTTCCAGACTTGAATGCTCAGAGCTTATCAACTAGAGACTCAAAACTGATAGGAGTGGTTGTTCCTCAAACCGAAAAGAATGATCGCTTAATGTTCCAAAACAATTTCTATTCTGAAGTGTTAGGCTCTATAGAATATTATGCTAGACAAAATGGATATCACGTTATTATCTCTGCAACAAATGCAAATGAATCATATTTAACTCTAGCAAAGAAAAGAAACTTAGATGGAATCATAGTAATTGGTATGTATCCAGATGAGTTCTATTCTCAAATGAAAAAAACACAAATACCTATTGTGTTAATAGATTCTTATACAAATGATCACTATTACGACAATATAAGAATAGATGATGCATATGGATCATATCTTGCAACAACTTATTTATTAAATAAAGGGCATAAAGAGATTGCGTTCTTTGCGGGACAACTTAAAGAAAAAGGCGTTATGAACAAAAGACTTCAAGGCTATAAGCAAGCTTTGCAAGAATATAACATTGAATATAAAGACGAATATGTATTTGAAGGCCAAATTGATTATGACAGTGGAGTTAAGATGGCTGACAAATTGATTAATAAGAAATATCCTGTAACGGCAATCGCGTGTGCTGCGGATATACTAGCGATAGGTGCTTTGAAAAGTATCTATGAAGCTGGGCTAAAAGTTCCAGACGATATTTCATTGATTGGGTTTGATAACTTGGAGATATCACAATACTTGACTCCAGGATTAACGACAATCAAACAAGAGATATCTTTAAAAGGGCAAAAGGCAGTTGAACTACTGCTTAAACATATAAAAAATCCAGATCTCAGTAAGCAAGAAGAGATATTGCCTTTGCAAATAATCGAGCGTGACTCGGTTAAAAAAATGATGTAAAAAAATAAGCCCGTAGGGACTCAAACCAAAACGAGCTTATGGCGAAAACATCAAGAACGACCTTTTCGTTATCCTTATTTTAATACGAAAAGAGTTAAACATTCAAAACCATAGGAGGGAAATACTGAATGAAAAAAGCTTTTTCGTTAATAGTATGTTTAATGGCTGCTCTATTATGCTTAACAGCATGTGGTAGCAAGACAGAAGAACCAACTGTTGACAACGAACCTGTTACAATTACTTATTCAAACTTCAACTCTTCAGGCGGTAATGAGGAAACTCTTGCAAAGATGGTTGCTGCTTTCGAAGCTGCTAACCCTGGAATAAAAGTTGAAGTAGAAACAATCGGTTATGACGATTATTTCACACAAATGCAAACTAGAGTTGCTGGTGGTACAGCTCCTGATTGTTATGAACTTAACATTGAGAACTTTGCTGCTTATGCAAACAAAGGATTATTAGGTGAGATTACTGGTGCTGATGTTAGTGGTTTAAATACTACTGCATTAAATGCTTTCAACGTAAACGGCAAACAATACGGTTTACCAGAAAGTTTCTCTAACGTTGTATTAATTTATAACAAAGACTTATTTGATAAAGCTGGTGTTGCTTATCCAACAAACGATTGGACAAGAGAAGACCAACAAGCTGCTTGTGAAGCTATCAGTGCTTTAGGCGATGATATCTTCGGCATTTGGCAACCTATTACTTATAACGAATTCTTTAAAGTTGTTGCTCAATACGGTGGCTCTTTATTAAATGAAGATAAGACTGAATTCACTATTAATTCAGAAGCTAACTTAAAAGCTGCTCAATCATTAGTTGACAGAGTATTAGTTTCTAATGTTCAACCTAACACTGTACAACAAGGTGGTATGGGCGACTGGGATTGGTTCATGTCTGGTAAATTAGGCATGATTCCTACAGGAATTTGGGCGTTTGGTTCATTCACTGATGGATGTGACTTTGATTGGGATATCGTAGTTGAACCAGGCCAAGATGCAAAAGCTACTCACTTCTTCTCTAACTGTGTAGTTATGAATCCTGAAACAGAACATGCTGAAGAAGTTTCAAAATGGTTAGCATGGTTAACAGCTTCAACTGAATCAGCTGACATTAGATTAGAAGCTGGTTGGGATCTTCCTGCATTAAAAGATATGAATGCTTTATCAGCATACTTAGAAATCACTCCACCTGCTAATCGTAACGCTGTATTTGAAAGCTTAAATTACTTGGTAATGCCTCCAGTAATTGAAGATTATGCATTAATGAGTGATATCATCAACAATTATCTAGCAGCTGCTGCTGATGGCACTATGACTTGTAAGGAAGCTTTAGATGCTGCTCAAGCTGATTGTGTTGCACAAATCAAATTAAAATAGAACAGATAAAAGTTTTTTCTCGGGAAGGAGTCACATAGACTCCTTCCAATATCAAATTAATTATGAAAAATAGAAAACCTTCAGAAAAAAGAAATACTAACAAAGATAGTTTGCTTGTTGCATCTCCATTTTTAGTTGCATCACTTATTGGACTTGCTGTTTTTTATCTTGCTCCAATGATTGTTTCAATTCTTTTGTCATTGACTGATTGGAATGGACTAGATAGATTATTTGCTCCAGGATTTATGGAGAACCATTTTATTGGTATACAAAATTACAAAGATATATTAACATCCGATGAATTTTATAAAGTTCTAGGAAATACTATGAAGTTTATAGTTTTGTATATTCCGTTAATGCTCACAGTTTCTTTGGCAGTTGCTTCTTTACTATCTAAACAAAGAAAAGGTGTCACTGCTTTTAGAATTGTATATTACATTCCAGTCCTAACTTCTTGGATCGCAGCATCACTTATATGGAAATCTATATTGTCTCCACAATATGGTGCAATGAATGGAATACTTGCAATGTTTGGAATAGAAGGCCCAGGTTGGCTTCTAGATGAAAAATGGGCAATGCCTGCAATAGTTCTTGTTTCTGTATGGAAAGATATGGGCTTTTTTGGTTTGATTCTTCTATCTGGTATGGTAGGAATTAATCAAAGTTATTATGAAGCAGCTGAGATTGATGGCGCGAATGCTTTTCAAAGATTTATTCACATCACTTTGCCTTTGCTAACTCCATCAATATTTTATGTACTTATTGTAAGTTTAATTAACTCTTTCCAATTGTTCCCACAAATTATGATTATGACACAAGGTGGACCAAATGGAGCTACTCAAGTTATGGTAGAAAGAATCTATAATTATGGCTTTAGATACTTCAAGATGGGCTATGCTTCAGCATTCTCTTGGATATTGTTTATCATCATTATGATATGCACAGCTATACAATTACGTGGTCAAAATAAATGGGTGAATTACGATGAATAAGAAGAAGATAGGAATAACTCTATATTATGTTGTGGGTATTGTTTTGGCAGTAATTTCACTGATTCCTTTTTTGTGGATGATATCAACTTCATTAAAATCTCGTGGAGCATTGATGTCTATACCAATTGAATGGATTCCAAAAGAACCTTCACTTGCTGCATATGAAAAAGTATTCTCTAAGTTTCCTTTTTCTAAGACAATAGCTAACTCATTATTTATTTCAGTAACTTATACAGTAATTACACTTATTTCTGCATCAATGGCAGCCTTTGCCTTTGCTAAGATAAACTTCAAGGGATCAAATGTATTGTTAAAGATATTCTTGGCTACAATGATGATACCAACACAAGTAACAATAATTCCTTTGTTTGTTGTAATGAATAAGTTGCATTTGATAAATAGCTACGCAAGCGTAATCTTGCCAAGTATCTTTAGACCATTCGCGACGTTCTTGCTAGTTCAACAAATGAAGGTCATTCCTAATGATTATTTAGATGCTGCACGTATGGATGGCGCATCAATCTTTACAGTGTATTTCAAAATTGCATTACCATTATGTGCGCCAACTCTTGCGACACTAGCTGTAACGACATTTATGGAGTCGTGGAATGATTATTTATGGCCATTATTGATGTTGACGGATAAATCTAAAATGACACTACCAATTGCTTTATCTACATTAAATGGTCAATTCGCAACAGAATACAACGTATTAATGGCTGGTTCATTAATATCAATGATTCCAATTATCATCATCTATATATTTGCTCAGAAATATTTCCAAAACGGAATGATGTCTGGAGGCATTAAAGGATAATGAAAAAGATAATATTCAATGAAACTACAAAAGAGTCTTTTGTGTGCCCAAGGACCAATGCAAATATTTATTATCAAGATGGTAATCTGTTAATTGAATTATCATATAATGGTGCTTTTGGTTTTGGTGAGAAATATAACACAATCAATCAAAAAGGCAATGAAGTAATAAACAAAGTTCAAGAACAATTTTGTTTTCAAAATGACAAAACATATGCACCAAATCCATTTTTCTTTACTGATACCGGATTCGGTTTATATTTAGATACTAATGAAATTACTTCATTTAAATTTGGTAATGATGGTATTGTGGTTTCATTAAATATAAATACAAATATTGTAGTATTCACTGGAGAACCAAAAGCGATAATAAGTGAATACATGTCTTTGTTTAAGAAGGCTGTGCTTCCGCCATCATGGGCGTTTGGAACATGGATTTCAGCTAATAGGTGGAATAATCAAAAAGAAGCTTTAGAACAAATTGATAAATTAAAAAGATATGATTTTCCTGCATCAGTAATTGTGCTAGAGGCTTGGTCTGATGAAGCGACATTTTATATCTTTAATGGTGCTAAGTATAAAGAAAAAGAAAACAATGAAGCATTCTCTTATAATGATTTTGATTTTAGCAATTCTGTTTGGCCAAATCCAAAAGAGATGATAGAAGAATTTCATAAAGCCGGGCTTCATCTTTTATTGTGGCAAGTACCTGTATATAAGAAACAGGGTAGTGATGAGGTAATAAATAAACAAAATGATTTAGATAAAAAATTTGTTGTTAAGAATAGATTATGTGTAATGAACAGTGATGAATCTGCATATGAAATACCAGAAGGTCATTGGTTCTCAGGTTCATTAATTCCAGATTTTACAAATAACGAAACAATTAAGCATTGGTTTGGTTCAAGACAATATTTACTTGATATTGGTGTAGATGGATTTAAGACTGATGGAGGTGAATTCATCTATTCAAATAAAGTTAAATTTTCTGATGGAAGTAAAGGAACAGAGGGATGCAATAGATATCCATTGGATTATACAAAGGCATATCATAATTTCATCGGAGAACAAAGAGTTCTATTCTCAAGAAGTTCATATGCTGGAAGCCACAATGTGCCAATACATTGGGCAGGAGACCAGCAATCTCAAAACAGTGAATTAAAGCATGCTTTGCTTGCAGGGTTATCTGCGGGATTATCTGGGATGATTTTCTGGGGCTTTGATTTAGCCGGCTTTGCAGGACCTTTACCAACGCTAGATTTATATAGAAGAGCTACACAGATGGCTTGTTTTACGCCAATTATGCAATGGCATTCAGAGCCTGATGGTGGACAATTCAAAGAAATAATGAGCGGTGGTAATGAAACAAATAATGAAAGATCTCCTTGGAATATGGCAGAAGTATATAACTGCCCTGAATTTATTGATGAGATGAGGTTCTATCATAAACTTCATAATTCATTGGGACCTTACATTGAACACAATGCGAAACTATGTGTAGAAAATAATAAACCTATGATGAGGGCACTTGTATACGATCACCCAACAGATATAGAAACAATAAATGTTGATGATGAATATATGTTTGGGGATGCGTTACTAGTATGCCCACTATTGGAAGAAAATACGAAACAAAGAGAAGTATATTTACCTTCAGGAAATTGGGAAGGTTTATTTGATAAAAAAGAGTATAAAGGAAATTCAAGAGTATTAGTAAATATGAATGGTAATATACCGGTGTTTGTGAATAAAAAAGCTGATATAAAACAATTAGATCTTATAAAAGTATATGATTAAAGCAGTTATATTTGATTTAGATGGAGTAATTTGTTCTACTGATAAATATCATTATCAAGCATGGAAACAATTAGCTGATGAGCTAGGTGTCTTTTTTAATAAAGAAATAAATAATAGATTAAAAGGCGTTAGTAGAATGGAATCATTGGATATCCTTCTTGAAAAGTCTGAGAAGAAATATTCATTAGAAGAAAAACAAGAATTAGCAAAAAAGAAAAATGATATCTATAGAAATCTTTTGAAGAATATGGATGTAAATAGTGTATCTAGTGATGTATTAAAAACCTTGTATATATTGAAACGAAAAGGCATAAAAGTAGCGATTGGTTCTTCAAGCAAAAATACGATGTATATTTTAGAAAGAATAGGACTTGATAACTGTTTTGATGCCATTGCTGATGGAACACAAATCACGAAATCAAAACCTGACCCTGAGGTGTTCTTATTAGCGGCTAAGAAGCTTAATTTTGAGCCAAATGATTGCGTGGTAGTAGAAGACGCCAAAACAGGAATTGATGCGGCAAACTCAGGCAGATTTGTTTCTATAGGCATTAATGATGCAGCTGATTATTGTGAAACAAAATATAGAATAAAAAAAGTATCTGATATTCTCAATATTATTAATGAGTTATAGCTCATAAAACATAAACTATTTGGCAAATTATTTGCAAAAATCTAATCAAAAAAATACGAAAGTTTAAAAAAGCCCATAACCATTGAAGATTATGAGCTTTTCTTTTTGAATGGTGCCGATACGCGGAATTGAACCACGGGTTGATCCTTACCATGGATCTGTATTACCACTATACTATATCGGCATTAAATTTCTTTAAACGATGGAATAACTCTGCTATAGGCAAACCAACAACTGTGTAGTAGTCGCCATTAATTGATTTAACAAATTCAGAACCTTTGCCTTGAATCGCATAAGCTCCCGCTTTATCTAATGGCTCTGTTGAATCAACATATCTATTTATTTCTTCATCACTTAGTTCATAGAATGTAACATCAGTGATGCTGGCAAAAGTATCAACTTTATCTTTTGACATGATTGTAACTGCTGTTACTACTTGATGTGTTCTATTAGATAGCTTATGCAGCATCTCTTTAGCATTTTCAATTGTTTTTGGTTTTCCTAAAACCTCATTATCTATATAAACAATAGTGTCAGAACCGATGACAATATTATCTTGATGGTCCTTAAAAACAGCTTCAGCTTTTTGATAAGATAATTTCTTTATTTCTTCGACTAGGTCGTTATTATAATCAATTTGTTCGTTAATATCCGCAACGATAATATCGAAAGGAATCTCTAACATACTTAGAAGTTCTTTTCTTCTTGGAGATTGTGAAGCCAAAATAATCTTGTTCATCGTTCAAATGAATAATATATATAACTTAATCCTTTAGTGACAAAATCAGGATCATATTCATCAAAGAAAGAAATACATGGAACAACCATATTTCCTTGGCCACCACATCCTTGAACAAATAAGCTTCCTTTGCCAATTTCATCTTTTAATCCAGCGATCAAGAAAGCGACCATACCAATGAAGCCGTTATACATGCCAACATTCATAGCATCGACTGTAGTATTTGCTAGGAATGAATTTTTCTTTGTGACCTCGATCTTTGGAAGTTGAGATGCGCTATCCCACATTGATGAACAAATTTTCTTAAATCCTGGGGCAATAATACAATGTTTAAATTCACCATTTTCAGTGATGTGGATCAGTACTGTACAAGTTCCTAAAGAAACAATTATTTGTTCCTCTGGATGTAAATAATATGAGTATGCTGCCATAACTACTAAATCATCCCCAACTTCTTCAGGATGAGGGACATCTAGTTTAATGCCATAATCTTTATCTTGAACGATATCAATTACACGACCGGTAACGATTGATGATAATGCGGTATATATTTTTTCATACTCAGAAAGAACGACACATGACAAAATAGCATCTTCAATGCAGTCAGCTCTTAAATTAGATCTAAACAAAAAAGATAGTATAGCGTTACGATAATCATCAGGTCTTTCATCTAAACAAGTGAAGGCTACTAATTCGTAACCATCAAAGACGCCAAACTTGATACTTGTGTTTCCAAAATCAATTGTAAGTAGCATATTTTTATTATATGCTTATGCCATTTTAATTGACAAATGTACGGTCTGATAATACACTAATATAGTTAGTTTACGAACTAATTTTGGAGGATTATGAACAATAAAGTAACTAAAGAATTTAGAGATATAAATTGTGAAATTGGTAAGTATATTAAAACAAACACACATCACTTTTATAACAATTTAAATCCAACCCAATTACACATACTTTTTTATTTGATAAACAACGAAGATCAAGATATTTGCCAAAAACAAATTGAGAAAGAAATACATATTAAGAAAGCTAGTGTTACGGGAAGTTTGGATTCATTAGAAGAAAAGGGATTCATTCAAAGAATTGCTTCTAAAGAAGATAAGCGTAAAAAATATATCAAGATTACACAAATGGTTAAAAACGAAAGAAAAGCAATTGAAACCACAATAAGCAATCTTGAAGATAAACTTACCGATGGAATAAGTAAAAAAGAATTAGATCAATTTATCATGATAGTTAATAAAATGAAGAAGAATTTGGAGGATTAATATATGAAGTATCTTTTTAAATATATTAAGCCTTATATATTAGTGGTACTTATGATTTTTGTTTTTACTTTTGTACAAGTTCAAACAGAATTAGCTTTACCAGATTATATGGCTGATATCGTAACTGATGGTATTCAATATGCTGGTATTGTCGAAACAGTTCCTAAAGCTATTACCAGCAAAGATATGAATGAATTATTGCTTTTTACAAAAGACGATGAACAGATATTAAAGCAATATTCATTAATTGAAAAAGGAAATAAAGCTGTTGTAGATAATAAAGAAATCGAATTTATAGATGATGTATATGTTTTAAAAGAAGATTATGAAGACATTTCTTCAATAATAGAAATGCCTATTGTATCTACATATATTTGTCATCAACAAAATCTTGATGTTAATACAGTAGATATTTCGACAATTCAAACTAATTTAAAAGGCCTAGAGGAAAACTATTCAAGTATGGTTAAACTTTATACTGGCCAATTATATAGAAATGTTGGTTTAAATTGCGAAACTATTCAAACAAACTATATTTTAATATCTGGTTTAAAGATGCTAGGTATTGCCGCAATAAGTGTAGTAGCTCAACTAGTAACAACTTATTTGGCAACCAAGACAGCTGCTAAGATTGCGACTAAGATGAGAAAAGATGTCTTTGAAAAAGTTGAGTCTTTTTCTTCAAGTGAATTTTCGAAGTTTTCTACTTCATCATTAATCACAAGAACAAGCAATGATGTAACTAAGGCTCAACAATTGATTCAGATGATGCTTAGAATGATGATGATAGCCCCAATGATGGGCTTAACAGCAGTAGCGAAAGTATCACAATATCCTGGTGTTTCTTGGCTTTTAGTAGTTGCTATATGCATCATTGTTGCCGGCATGATAGTACTAGCTATATTTGCTGTACCAAAATTCGAAATTATTCAAAGGTTAGTAGATAAAATAAACTCTATCACGCGCGAATATCTAGATGGTATGTTAGTAATTAGAGCATTTAATTCTCAACCTCAAGAAGAAGAGAAATTTGACGAGACAAATAGAGAATTTAGAAAGATAGATCGTTTCGTTTCTAATATGGTAAATATTGCAATGCCTATTATGACTCTTGTTTTGAATGGATTAACAGTAGCTATTACTTGGTTTTCTGCAAAACAGATTGATTTAGATGTAATGTCTATTGGTGATATGATGGCTTTCTCGCAATATGCAATGCATGTTGTTATGTCATTTATGATTGTTACAGTAATGTTCTTCATGATTCCTCGTTCACTAGTTTCTGTTAGAAGAATTGAAGAAGTTATGAATACAAAGAACACTATATTAGATGATGACAATCCTGAAACATTGCCAAAAGAGAATGGTGTATTGAGTTTCAACAATGTAACTTTTAAATATCCAGGCGCAAGCGAATCAGTTTTAGATAATATTAGTTTTAAAGCAAATCCTGGAGAGACCGTTGCCTTTATTGGTTCAACTGGTTCAGGCAAGTCTACTATTATCAAACTAATTCCTAGATTATTTGATGTTAGTGGAGGTAGTATCACTTATTGTGGTCACGACATTAGAAAAGTTAAACAAGCTGATTTGCACGACAAGATTGGCTACGCTACACAAAAAGCTATTCTATTTTCTGGAGATATTAAATCTAATATTGAATTCGGAAGAGAAATATCTGATGCCGATTTAAACGAAGCAATCGATATTTCACAATCACGTAATATCTTAGAAGAAAATGCTGAAGGCATTCATACGCCAATCACTCAAGGAGGAAGTAATGTCTCGGGTGGCCAGAAACAGCGTATTTCCATCGCTAGAACTTTAGCTGATAAAAAGAATATATATATCTTTGATGACTCTTTCTCAGCTTTGGACTATGCAACTGATAAAAAATTAAGAAGTGAACTAAATGAATTAATCAAAAAGACCAAGTCAACTGTTTTAATTGTTGCGCAACGTATTTCAACAATTAAAAATTCAGATAAAATAATCGTTCTAGATGAGGGCAAAATTGTTGGGCAAGGCACTCATGAAGAATTATTAAAGAATTGCGATGTTTATCAACAAATTGCTTATTCACAACTTTCAAAGGAGGAACTAGCCTAATGCCTCCTATGAGAAAAATTGAAAAACCAAAGAATTTTAAAAATTCAATTGCCCAACTAATTCTTTACGCAAAACCTTATTATGCTCGTATCATAATAGCTCTTGCCATCATGGTTACTTCAACGGTGATGTGTATTTATGGACCAAAATTAATTGGAAATATTACCACGTTACTTTCTGAAGGAATATTGTCTAAGTATCAAGGTGGTGTGGGTATTGATTTCGAGATGATCGGTTCATTAGCTTCCAAAGTACTGATGATTTATATCATTAGTGCTATTATGGATTATTTTGTAAGTGTTTTATTCACCGGTATTTCTGTCGATGTTTCATATCGCTTAAGAGATGATATTTCAAAAAAGATTAATAGATTACCATTGTCATATTTTGATAAACAAACTCATGGTGAAGTTTTGTCTAGAGTTACGAATGATGTAGATAATATTTCGAACAATCTTACTTCTACTGTTTCTCAAGTTCTAAACTCATTAATCAATATCGTTGGCGTTTTGTTTATGATGCTTACAATTTCGTGGAAATTGACAATTATCTCTTTGATAGTCGTTCCAGTTTCTGGCTTGTTAGCCGCTTTCATTATTAAGAAATCACAGAAATATTTTAGTGCAAACTCTAAATTCTTAGGTAAGGTAAATGGACATGTTGAGGAAATGTATTCTGGTCATTTACTCGTAAAGACTTATAACTATGAAGAGAATTCTATTGAGAAGTTCGACGAATTAAATAATGAATTATATAACGCCGCATATAAGTCACAATTTTATTCAGCAGTAATGCATCCTGTAACTGGCTTTATTCAAAATGTTGGTTATGTTGCGGTATGTCTAGTAGGTGGTTTTGAAGTCATTAAGGGAAGAATGAATATAGGCGATATTCAAGCATTCACTACATACGTTCGTAGATTACAACAACCTATTAATTCAATAGCTCAATTATTAAATACCATTCAAACAATGGCTGCTGCTTCTGAAAGAATATTTGAATTATTAAATGAACCAGAAGAAGTTAAAGATACTGAAAACCCTATTAACATCTATGATGAGAATGGTTCGATGAACATTCAAGGAAATATCACTTTCGAAAATGTTAGATTCGGATATAGTCCTGATAAAATTATTATCAAAAATTTCTCAATGTTTGTTGCGCCAGGTAAAGATGTTGCGATTGTTGGCCCAACTGGAGCAGGAAAAACAACATTAGTTAAATTATTGATGAGATTCTATGAATTGAACGATGGTGCAATTTATGTAGATTATCACAATATCAAAGAATATTCACGTAATGATTTACGTTCAATGTTCGGCATGGTTCTACAAGATGCGTGGTTATTTGACGGCACAATTAAAGAAAATATCCGTTTCTCAAAGCCTGATGCTACTGATGAAGAAATATATGAAGCTTGTAAATTGGCACATATCGACAGATTCATTAGAACTTTAGAAAAGGGATACGACACGATTGTTTCTGAAGATACATCTGGTATCTCGCAAGGTCAAAAACAGCTTATAACTATTGCTCGTGCTTTCTTAAGAGATCCTAAGATTTTAATTCTTGATGAAGCAACATCTTCTGTAGATACTAGAACTGAACAGCTTATCCAAGATTCTATGGAAAAATTGAGAAAAGGTAGAACAGCATTTACCATAGCTCATAGATTATCGACGATTAGGAATGCCGATATCATATTGGTTCTTGATAAAGGCGATATCGTTGAAGTTGGTAATCACGAGGAATTAATAGAAAAGAAAGGTTTCTATTACAAACTATATAATTCACAATTTGAAAATTAAGTATTAAAAAAGTCGGTATCACAATTGATGATACCGACTTTAATTATTTGCTTGTCTATTCAGCTGAATCTATGCTTCCTCTAAATACAACATATTTATCAAAGAAGTATTCAGAAACTAAATTCAATACCATATTAATTCCCGTTACTAGGTAATCATTCCAGCCAAGAGTTCCTGTTAAGTAATTTCCTAGTAGAGTAGATAATGGTGTGAATACTAGATAGAAACCAACTACTTTTAACATTGCGATAGGTACATTGTTTGCAGATTTAAAAGTATATTTTCTATTTAATGTAAAGTTCCAAATAACAGATAAAGCAAGTGAAACTAAATAACTAACTGTCCAAGAAGTTTTAATTACAGAATCAAATAAAGCAAATGATAGGGCTTGTACTAATCCTGCTGAACAAGATATCAATGTAAATTTTAATGTACGTAGTAATTCCTTTTTTTCCATAATGTTTACCTCTAGTTTTGTAAGTTTTCGTATAATTTTTTATTTGCTTTATATATGTTTTTGAATGTTTGATAATACTTTTCGTAATCTCTATGAATATCCATATTTGGCTCATAAATTGCATCAACTGGAATGTATTCCTTCAAAACATCTAGACCTTCAATTTTTCCTAGTCCTATGCCGACAATTGCAGCAGCGCCAATAGCACCAACGAATTGTGTATTCTTTACGGTTTCGATTTTTCTTCCTAGGATGTCCGCCAACATTTGACAGCCCGATGGAGATAAAGCTCCTCCACCAACGAATCTGATAGGATCTGAAGTTTTAATCTTCTTGTCTTGGCATTCCAACATCCATCTTAGGTGATAGAATACACCTTCTAGTACAGAACGAATTAGTTCTGTTTTACCAGTTTCAAGCTTAACGCCATAGAAACCACCAGTAACTAATGGATCTTCAAATGGACATCTATTGCCATGAAGCCATGGTGTAAATATTACGCCACCAGAACCTGGTTTTGCTTTTTGGATTACTTCAGTCATGTAGCTATATAAGCTTTCATATTTATTGTCATCAGATTCGGTAATATGCTGTTTCTTTAAGTAGATTCCTATTTCATCAAGTGCCAAATGGTCTTTTACCCATTCAAGACATTTGCCTGCTGTTTCCATCTCGGCAAAATAATTGAATTTATTAGGTTGTGCACCTACTACAGCAGCAATCATCGCATCAACATCAACCATCTGTTTGTCAACAACGGTATTTACCCAACCAGATGTTCCATCATAGATGTGTGTATCGCCAACATTAGTGCATCCTGCACCAACACCGATTAAGCTTGCATCACCACCACCAGAGAATACTGGTGTTCCTTCTAATAGACCAAGTTCTTCACTTGCTTTCTTTGTCAAACCGCCAACCATATCTGTTGATTTAACAATTTTAGGAAGATGATCCATGTTGATATCAAACATTTTGCACAATGTTTTTGACCAACAACGTTTTCCGTTTCGTGAGTCAAATAAGAATGTTGAATAAGCGCTATCTTCAGACATCGTGAATTCGCCAGTGCAACGGCAAATTAGATAGTCTTTAACATCTAACCATTTATGTACTTTAGCAAATATTTCTGGTTCGTTATCTTGTACCCATTTATATTTCCACATAGGGTCTTTAACAGAACTAGATACTGCTCCTGTAATTACCAACGATGGAATCAACTTAAATATATTAGCTCCAGCAATTTGAATTCCATTTGCGATGCCTTTTTCAATTTGTTTCTTTGCTCTTTGATCCATATAAGACATAGGACGACGAAGAGCTTTTCCATCTTTATCAACGAGAACTAGTCCTTGCATTTGTGAACAGAAAGAGATGCCCTCAATATCTTCTGGATTAATCTTTATAGGAGATTTCTCAAAACACTCTCTTGTTGAGATACATAAATTCTCCCACCATTCATCAGCATCTTGTTCTGCACCACCATTATCTAAGATATATAGTCCGTAACTATTATTATCACTAGATATTAAATTAATTTTTTTGTCAATTTCAAATATGCACGTTTTTAAACCAGTTGTTCCTATATCGTAGGAAATTACATATTTCATAAATTACTTATCCTTTAATTTTGAATATTTTCTTGTATATACGAAATGTTGTAGCTTTACATCAAAATCTTTTAATGGTTTTGAATCTTTAACATAAAGATTTGCTTTGATGTTCTTTTCTTTGATGATTTCTAATGCTTCTTCATCTTCACCTTCTTGAGGAGGGAACATTTGTGCGTAATCATCTAGATAAACTTCTAATTTTTCAGGAACGATTTCTTCTTTAACACGTTTCTTGTATAGAAGTTCGCATTCATTCTCTAAGAATTCTGCATTCTTAATTGCTTCATCTTTATCTTTGCCAAAACAGATTGTTCCGTGTTTTGCCATTAAGAAGATATTTGTATTAGGGAATCTCTTATATATATCTTTTACGTTTCTAGCTAATTGTTTTGTGCCAGGTAGTCCATAATCTATGCATGGAACAAATTCTCCGTCTGATAGATATATTGATGATTCTTCAGCGCATACTGCAGAAGCATATAACTGATGAGTGTGTACGATGAAGCTTACATCTTTTCTTAAAGCGTAAGCACTAGCGTGAATTCTTTTTTCTGAACTAGGCTTTCTTTGTGATTTGTCATATGAACAATCATCGATACTTACTTTAACTAAGTCTTCAGGTTTTGTTAGATTATAGTCTAAACCTGATGGA
The DNA here is from genome assembly GCA_018064825.1 of Candidatus Colivicinus equi. Lineage (GTDB taxonomy): Bacteria > Bacillota_I > Bacilli_A > Erysipelotrichales > Erysipelotrichaceae > Colivicinus > Colivicinus equi. The sequence continues at coordinate 1,637 of JAGHUL010000041.1, read as the reverse complement.
GTAATGATAAATTCATATTCGTTTAATCTTGCACTAACATTGCCCCAAGTACGAGCAACCAATTTCTTTTCTTGAAGATATTTACATGCTTCAATAATTTGTTGTCTAAGTTCTAATTCTTCCATAATTATTCAATCTTTCCGCAGTTCGCAAATACTCTTTCGAATCTTGATAGTACATCATCAATATCTTCTTCAGTGTATGCTGCACTAGTATATAATCTAGATCCTGCTAATGTGATAATACCTTCTGCCATATAAGCAGCACCAATATGTTCCATTTCAACTCTTCTAATATCAGTTTGTTTTAGAACTGTTGGAATAGTCCAAGGTTTAGTCCAGTCAATCTTAAAGTGCATTGTACCAACAGAGTCTAAGTGACAGATTGAACCTGTATTGAATGCTACAAATGGTAAATCGTATTTCTTAATTAATTCTTGTAAACCTTTAGTTAAACGGTCTCCCATTCTTCCAGCTACTTCACAAGCGTTACGTTTTTCGATTTCACAAATTGCTGTATATCCTGCAACACAAGATATAGGAGTAGCAGCCATTGTACCACCGCACAATGCTTTAGATATCTTCTTTCCAGAAGCATCTAGACCAGCACCTAAGTGAGCCATACAATCAGCGTGTCCGCCAACACCACCAGCGCCTGGATATCCACCAGCGATAATCTTACCGAAAATTGTTAAGTCTGGATTGATACCAAAGTATCCTTGAGCACCAGATAGACCAATTCTGAATCCAGATACAACTTCATCACAAACTAGTAATGCGCCGTATTTATGAGCTAATCTTTCACAACCTTGAACGAATTCTTTTGAAACAGGTCTAGTGCCTGATTCAGGTCCTATTGGTTCGATATAAACAGCAGCTGTACCGCCATTTAATTGATTTAATTTTAACTTCTTCTCTAAATCTTCAAGATCGTTAGGGAAGAATTCATCAGTATGTTTAAATACAAAGTTTGGAACACCTTTTGATTGTAGACCCTTTGTGCCAGGTATTCTCATACCATAAGCCATTTGATCAGACCATCCATGGTATGCGCCACCCATTTTTAATACATTCTTATGTCCGGTCTTTAATCTGGCAATTCTTAATGCGCACATACATGCTTCAGTACCTGAACCTAACATTCTAAATTTTTCTACTGAAGGTACACATTCAGAAATCTTTTTAGCTAATTTATATTCATATTCATGGAATAATCCAGTAGAAGGTCCACAAGTATTTAATAATTCGATTACTGCATCTCTTACAACAGGGTCATTACTGCCAATGATTGTTGGACCACCAGCTTGTAATAAGTCATAATACCAGTTTCCATCGATGTCATATAGTTTGTTGCCTTCTGCTTTAGTAATTACTATAGGGAAGGGATAGTTGAAAGCTAAGTTATGTTGAACACCACCTGGAATGATGTTCTTAGCTTCCGTAATCATTTCTTTTGATTTTGCACATTTTTTGTTGAAATACTCTTCACAGTATTCTTCTAGTTTTTCTTGACGAATAGAATAAACGGGTTTCTTAATTAGTTCATCTAATTGCTTTGTAACCGCTTCCGCGTCAAGATACTGATCAATAGCAAATCCATTATAAGCCATATTATTTTGTCTCCTTTAATACCTATTA
>JAGHUL010000029.1 GCA_018064825.1 Candidatus Colivicinus equi | reverse complement strand
ACGAAGTGATTATTGATGCTTAACCAAGTACCATCAGATTCGACAATTAAATCGCCATCTTCATCAAATTCAAAGATGTTGTCCATTCCTAAATCAATATAGCCTTCACCATCATCTGCATACATATTTAGTTGTACAGATTCTATCAAATCCCATTGCGAATCAGTTAGTGAGACAACTCTCTTTCCATTTTTCTCTATTATATTTAATGAATTAGAATCTACTAGATGATCTCTTCCAAAGAACAATGACAAATAATCTAAAGCATTAGAATCTATCCAGCTATCATCGCCACCTAAAATACTTGAATAAGAATTATACCCACCTTCATTACCATAACCGTAGTAATCGTAATAGTTATCGTTATATGAACTTCCTCCTAATGATCCGTTTAGTAATGAATAGACATCATTAGATGTATAGTTCTCACCCGAATACGAATTACCCATCAACATATCAAACAATGATGAACTTGATGAACCAGAATTCTGTGTAACAATTTGACCTGAAGAAGCGATTGTAGCGAAAGATTTAATGGCATCAGAATATTCTTTGTTGATATTGATGTTGTCATATATCTTAACCATTTGATTCATCTTTGATAAAGATGAATATGGGAAATAAGCACTTAATCCATACGAATTAGAAATGTTTTCTGCACGATTATATTTAACAGCCGATTTAATTGCATTTACTAATTCTTTTGAACCATCTACGTTGAAGTTAGTTGCTAAATTAACTAAATCAACTTGATCAAGTTTTGAACTCTTAGAGAATTCTTTTGTTCTTCCACGTGCATTTGCTATTTCTTGATAGTCATTGCTTTCAAGTTTAGTAGCTGTAGCACTAGAAAATTTAGTTAATGGCTCTTTAATATTTGCAACTAGTTCACCCAAATCGATAACTGATTGAGTTACTTCAACACCACGATATTGAGATACAGAATCTTTTACATAGTCATCCACAATTTTCTTTCCTAAATCAATAGTCGCAATTGATGTGTTACTATCTAATGCTTTTAGCCAATTGGTATAGTACCAACCACCACCTGGTTCAGTTTCTTCAGAACCAATCATATAATCCGCATAAGGTTCGATGGCAATAGCCGTTTCTAAATTAGCCATTAAGCACGCGTCAAAACCAATAAAATCAAATTTTACTTTACTATTTCCTATAGCATCCCCAATTAAATCAGGTGACATTGATGCAGTTCTAGGATATTTTTCATCATAGCCAAAGCCCGTTACTGATCCACCACCATGATCCCATAAAACAAGCATATATCTATTGGCAGGGAAATTATTGGCGCAATAATTAATGAAATCTGTTAGATTGTTTGGATTTGTCATAGCAGAGCTATTTAAGGAATCAATCTTTTCAAAGCCTCTAGAAGTGATTGCATATCTCTCGATATAATTGCTTGAAATGATATTGTTTTGCCATTTCTTACAACCACCTGTTTCTAGAATGACGTTAATGTTGCCATCTAGATCTGCTTTTAACATTTCGTTAATATCATAAGTTCCTGCAGCAGATGAAGATTCCAAATCTGTACCAATCATATATACCATGACCGTTGCTTTATCTTTACCGCCACCTAATATCTTAGTAAATTTGTCTCTTGTGCCATTTGATACTTCGTAATTTACATCATTGCTACTAGTGTTGTTATCATATGTTGTAGTGTGATTTTCAATGAAACTGTTACTTCCAGAAGTATAATTTACAGTATTATCTTCATAACTATTATTATTTGTTTCTTCAGTTGTTGGGCTTGAAAATAGAATTCTAAATAAATAACTCATAATGAAGAAGACAACGATGAGTAATAAAATGTTCTTTAGTGAGAATTTCGATTTTTTGTTGTTATTGTTATTATTAAAACCACTATTGTTTACACTACTAAAAGAACTAAAATCCTGTTTATGAACAGATGATGAATAGTTCGATTCTCTTTCTGGCCTAGAATGTGGTCTAGATGTGCTATTAAATATTCCTTTATTTACAAATCCAGAGGTATTAGATGTTCTTTCTTGCCTAGCGTGTGGTGCAGATTTGAATATATTTCTTGCAGCGCTTGAAAAACTTTGCTTGTTTACTGAACCAGAGGCATTTGAAACTCTTTTCTCTCTAGAATGTGGTCGATTGCTCATACGAAAACCTCTCTTTACTTACCTATATTATATCTACAGAAAAAGGTGCAAGCAATTGAGGGGACTCGCACCTTTTTCCACAAACATATTATGAGAGAAATAAAATTATTTCTTGTCGTCTATCTTGTTTGTCATTGAAGATTTAACTTCTTCTTCACTTTTACCGCCATATACATATGAAAGTTGTTCATCAGATAAGAATTCAACATCATATTGTTCAGATACAGCAATAATGTTTTTTAGTTCTTGATTTTCTTCAAATTTTTGAAAATCGAATAGTTTTTTGAGTAATTTGTTCATATTATTTATTTCCTTACACAAATTTATACGCAAATAATTGAAAAAGGCTACAAATTTATATACTTTTTTAACTGAAAAAGCGCTTTTTTATGTAAAATCTTTACATAAGCATAAGAAATATCCATATTTTGGCCAATTTCTTTCAATGTTTTGCCCGAATAATAGTAAGAGACAATAACATATCTTTCCTTATCTGATAACGTTTTTAAGGCATCAGCTAGCTTGTTAAGGTTATCAGGTGTGCATATATCCTCTTCTTCATCATCATCAGTTTCGTACAAAATATTGTCATTTAACTCAACTTTAGTATGATTTGTTCGATAATAATCGATTAAAGTGTTCTTAGTAATTGTGAAAATCCATGTTGAAATTGAGGATTTAGTACTATCATAGCTATCCAATTTATCGTAAACCTTAAGAAAGATATCAGAGCAGATGTCTTGGGCTTCTTCAAAATTGTTGATTTTACTTAAGATATAGTTTCTTACCTTTAGGTAATATTCCTCGTATATCTTTTCCTTTAATTCATCATTATTCATCGTAATCCAATCTTTGTCTAGCTACTAGTTTCGCAAAGAATCCGTCTTTTGCTATCAATTCGTCGTATTTACCGTCTTCAACGATCTTGCCTTCATTTAATACAACAATTCTATCGCAGTGTTTTATAGTAGACAACCTATGAGCAATAACGATTCTTGTGCATTTTAACTTATCAATAGCTTCAGATACGTTTCTTTGCGTAATATTATCTAACGCTGAGGTCGCTTCGTCAAACATCAAAATCTTTGGTTTCGAAGCTACAGCTCTAGCAATCATCAATCTTTGTTTTTGCCCACCTGAAATACCGCCTTGGCCTTCAGATATTAGGGTGAACATTCCCATAGGCATTTGATTTATGTCTTCATCTAATGAAGCTATCTTTGCGGCTTCCCAAGCTTCTTCTAGTGTTAGTTGAGGAGCAGAAATAACAATGTTAGAGTAGATGTCACCAGTGAAAAGCTTACCGTCTTGCATAACAACACCAATCTTACGACGAAGTGATTGCAAGTCTATTCTATTAATGTCTCTTTGGTCATAATAAACAATACCTTTAGTTGGTTTTTCAAA
>JAGHUL010000001.1 GCA_018064825.1 Candidatus Colivicinus equi | reverse complement strand
GTCATTTCCGCAAGAAATGCATCTAATCTTTTATCTATATTTTCTTCATCAACTATTAGTTCAATTCTTGGCATGTTTACCTTCCATAATCGTAGAAATAATCAAAATAAAACAACCTATAGTTAAAAAACAATCGGCAAAATTAAACACAGGAAAATCATAACCAAATATGTTGAAATCTAAAAAATCAACAACATATATATGAACTAGACGATCTATCAAATTACCGATTGTACCGCCAATAATCATTAAATAAGCAGCTTTATTTAAACTAGAAGATCTATCTTTTAATAAAAAATAAGTAAATACAATAATGGCAACAATACCAATGATATAGAAAATAATAGTTTGATTTTGTAGTATCGAGAACCCTGCTCCAAAATTTCTAACATAAGTTATATTAAAAAAGTCTCTAATAATTTCAAACTTAGAGCCCAATTCAATATGTGTTACAATGACATACTTACTAATTTGATCTAAAGTGACTATCGCAATAATAAGTAACAAATATGTAGCGTACAACATTAAATTCTATTCTTATATTCCTTTAAAGCTTTTGCGAGTTGATCTGGACAACTTGTTGGCTTATAACCACATCTAATTCCATCAAGTTTATTAATTACTTCATCAATATCTTGACCTTCAATTAGTTTACAAATACCTTGTAAGTTTCCATTACATCCACCTATAAATTCACAAGATACAATTTTGTTATCTTCGACATCAAGTAATATTTTTCTAGAACAAGTTCCTTGGTTTATATGTTCAAATTTCATTTTTACTCCTAACATATATATTATAAAGGAAATTAGTTATAATAACTATGGAGGATTTATATATGAGTAAAGTACGTACAAGATTTGCACCTAGTCCTACTGGTTATATGCATATTGGTAATTTAAGAACAGCTCTTTATGCTTATTTAATTGCTAAAAAAGACGATGGTGATTTTATATTAAGAATTGAAGATACTGACCAAGGAAGATTAGTAACTGGTGCTGTAGATATTATTTATGAAACATTAAAACAATGTGGATTAAAACATGATGAAGGACCTGATGTTGGTGGTGATTATGGCTCTTATGTTCAATCTGAACGTATGAAATCGGGTATCTATTCTAAGTATGCACATGAATTAGTTCAAAAAGGTAAAGCACATTACTGTTTTTGTAAACAAGAAGATGTTCAAGCTATTACTGGTGATACCGAAAATCTTGGAGCTAATATCTATGTCGATCCATGTAAGAATTTAACAAAAGAAGAGATTCAAGCTAAATTAGATCAAAATGAACCATATGTTATTAGATTAACTGTTGATCCAAATGGAACTACTTCTTTTGATGATGAAATATATGGAACTATCACTGTAGATAATTCAACATTAGATGAAATGGTTTTATTAAAATCAGATGGCTTCCCTACTTACAATTTCGCGAATGTTATAGATGATCATTTAATGAATATAACTGATGTTGTTAGAGGAAATGAATATTTATCCTCAACACCTAAATATAATTTATTATATGATGCTTTTGGTTGGGACAAGCCTAGATACATCCATTGCCCTCCTGTAATGAAAGATGAACATCAAAAATTATCTAAACGAAATGGTGATGCTTCATTCCAAGATTTAGTTGCTAAAGGATATTTACCTGCTGCTGTATTAAATTACATCGCATTATTAGGTTGGTCACCAAGCGAAGATAAAGAAATCTATTCATTAGAAGAACTTGCAAAAGCATTTGATGTTAAACATATTGGCAAAGTTGGTGCAATCTTCGATATTGAAAAGTTAAAATGGATGAATGGTGTCTATTTAAGAAATATGGCTGATGAAGAATATGCAGAACTTGTTAAACCATATATTGAAGAAGTAACAAGTCTAGATTATAAACTTATTGCAAAAGTTATTAAAGATCGTGTTTCAATTCTTTCTGAGATTAAAGATATGATTTCGTTCTTAAATAAAGTAGATGAATATGAACCTTCTATCTATGAAAATAAGAAAGCAAAAACTAATTCTGATGTAGCAAAAGAATCATTGATATCTGCAAAAGAAGCTTTACAAGATTTAAATGATTGGAATAATGATGCTATATTTACAACACTTGCTAATAAAGCTACTGAAAAAGGAATTAAAAACATAAAATTAATGTATCCAATGCAAGTAGCTTTGTCAGGTAGAACTGTTGCTCCTGGTGGTGCTACTGCTATTGCGGAAATATTAGGTAAAGAAGAAACAATTAACAGAATTAATAATGCTCTTGAAAAATTAGGTTAATACCTAATTTTTTTAAAAAAACACTTTTATTTCTAAAAGTGTTAAATATCAATGGTGACTTGTACGAGATTCGAACTCGTGAATGTCGCCTTGAGAGGGCGATGTGTTAACCGTTTCACCAACAAGCCATTAAAAGAGTCAATAGACTCTTTTATTATTTAGCCAATGCTTTCTTAGCTGTTTCGCAGATTGAAGCGAAACCTTTTTCGTCATGAATAGCGATTTCAGATAACATCTTTCTATTCATATTGTTTCCTGCAAGCTTTAAGCCATGCATTAAGTTAGAATAAGACATACCGTTAATTCTAGCTGCAGCATTAATTCTAGCAATCCATAATTTACGCATTTCTCTCTTAAGTTGACGTCTGTCTACCCAAGAGTATCTTAATGAATGCATTACTTGTTCATGGGCTGTTCTATATAGTAAATGTTTACTACCGAAATAACCTTTAGCTTGTTTTAAAACTCTTTTTCTTCTGTTTCTTGTAGGAGTTGATCCTTTAATTCTTGCCATATGTTCTTATTCCTCCTATCCTTGTAATAATGCTCTGTCTCTCTTAACATCTGTCTTAGAAACTAAAGCTGTCTTTCTTAATTGAACTTTTTGTTTATGTGTCTTATTAGACGCAAAGTGAGATGTAAAGTTATGATGTCTCATAAGCTTACCAGTACCAGTGACTTTTACTCTTTTAGCGAAAGTCTTCTTTGTTTTCATCTTTGGCATATAAATAGCCCTCCTATTTTTTCTTTGGTGTTAATACACAAGACATGATATTACCTTCAAGTTTAGGCAATTTATCTACAGTAGATACTTCACTAAGCTTTTCGATAAATTCATTCATGACCTTTAAACCAACTTCTTGTCTAGTCATCATACGACCTCTGAAACGCATATCAATCTTAACTTTCATGCCACCTTGTAGCCACTTTAAGGCTTGATTTGCTTTAGTTTCAAAGTCGTGTGTGTCGATAACTGGAGACAATCTTAATGGTTTGACTTCAGTGACTTGTTGATTCTTTTTGGCTTCTTTAGCCTTCTTTTGTGCTTCAAACTTATATTTTCCATAATCAACCATTTTACATACTGGTGGATTAGCGTTTGGAGCAACACACAATAAATCTAAATCTTCATCATATGCTTTTTGTAAAGCTTCTTTTCTAAGCATTACGCCCATTTGTTCGCCATGTGGGCCGATGACCATCACTTCTTTAAAACGAATTCCCTCGTTTACGAAGTCATCATTCTGTTGTTTTCTTGTTATAATAGCACCTCCATAAAATAAAAAGTGAGCAATATATAGGCCCACTTAATAATTGCATAATTAGTAGCAACATACCCAAGTTAATTAAACATCAGGTGAGAAGTGGACTTCTACTTTCTACATACTTTTTATTACTTAATTATTCTACTTAATTTATTGTCCCGTTGTCAATATATTATAAAGATCTTTGTGCTTCTTGAATACAATTAGCAACAAATTGAAAAGCATTATTTGAGAACACCAATAATCCAATATCTTCTAATAATACTCTTGTAAGAGCATTTTTAAAAGATTCTTTTTCATAAGGCTGATTTAAAAGATTCTTTAATGTTTCACTGCACTCTTTTGCAGCATATTTTAATGGTTCTGTATTGAAAAATCTTTCGTTATCTAATTTTTTGATTGCAGTGTTTAAAAAATTTCTAGCTCTTTCAGGCACACTCGCATCACCTATTCCACCAGCAATTTCATAAACCTCATCATCTTTGATTGCTTCAAAACCTTTACAAAAGTTATAGCATTCTGTTAAACATTCATCAGAAACTTCAACACCATATCCTTTAAGTAAAGCCTTTATTTCTTCGATGCTTTTTCCTAAAGATTCATTATAATACTTATAAAGATTCTCTAAACTTTCACTGTTTCTTAGTTCTTCTAATGTTTTAATCATTATTCTTTCTCCATTTGTTTATAACATTAATATACTATTCGGTTGAAACTTAATATAAAAAACACTAATAGTTGTTATCCTTCGTATACAATGCCTTTTAATACTTCAACATTATCAAAAGATTTATGAATATCTTTTAATTCTATATGAATTGGATTCATAAATAATATATATTAATCTTTAATTACATCTTCCGCATCATAATATCCGCAATTTGGACATACGCGATGAGGCAACATTGGTTCTCCACATTTTGGACATACAGTTAATTCAGGAGTTTGTTTCTTTTTGTTAGCTTTCCTTCTATCGTATTGGCCACCGAATACTTCTTCGATTTCCTCTTCACTTAATAATTTTCTATCTTTCATTCTTTAGCGCCTCAATATTACTTTAATGAATTTAAAAATTCGTCTAATCTTGTTTCAGCTTCTTGAGATTTCTTTACTTTAGGATTAATAAACTCTTTTCCTTTAAATACAACCATATATGGTTTTCTAATTGTATCGAAACCATCTAGAGGATTGTTTTCAACAATAATAAAATCAGCAGATTTTCCGTTTTCTATTGATCCAGTTTCTTTATCTAGATCAACTAGTTTAGCATTATTTAAAGTTGCTAAATACAAGCATTCTTTTCTATCTAGATCTAATAGATAGTGCGCATATTCAAGCTCTCTCCACATATCATAATGAGTAACAAACGGACATACAGTATCGGTTCCAAAACCAACTTTTGCGCCAGCTTTTAGGCATTTTCTGGTACCAGAAATAATTCCATCAAGTAATACTTCTGAATTATATCTTTGAACATCATTTCCTCCAGTTACACTAGCATCAAATTTTGCTAGAGGAATTGCAGGAGATAGTGTGCAAATTAACATAGCATCATTATCTAAAAACTTTTGAACGATATCATCAGTCATATCAGAACCATGTTCTATAGAATCAACACCATTTTCTATTGCACAAACCACACCTTGAGGAGATTCAACGTGTGCACATACTTTTTTACCTAATTTATGTGCTGTATCACAACAAATTTTTACTTGTTCAGGAGTCATTTTCATTTCACCAGGTTCGCCTTTAACTTTTGCATCTAAAACGCCACCAGTGATCATTATCTTGACCCAGTCAACTCCAGCTTTTACATTGTCAGTGATAAATCTTACAAAATCATCATTGCTATTAGCACCATAAGCGACACTGCCTTCCATGTGGCCACCAGGAATAGTGACAGCAGAATCACATGAAATGATTCTTGGTCCAAGTATCTTATTAGCTTTTACTTTATCTCTCAAATCTGAATCTATATGGCCCAAACCTCCTACAGTTCTGATAGTAGTTGTGCCTGATAATAATTCAGTCTTAATAGCGTTTTTACATAAAAAGACACCAATCTGTTGAGTTAGTTTATTAGACATAACCAACTTTGCGACTTTCTTAGAATCTGTTTGTTTCTTTTTTGGGAAACCAGAACCAGGAGTGTGTACATGTAAATTTATTAATCCTGGAATTAAATATTTACCATTTAAATCAATGCCTTCAACACTTGGATCATTCTCTTTGATTTCTGTAATTATGCCATCAACTACAGTAACCATCATGTTTTGTTGAAGTTTCATATCTTTAGTGCCATCTAAGATATTAACGTTTTTGTAAGTTTGTTTCATTATTGTTTTCCCCTTTTATTAAGTAAATTATAACTAATAGTAATTTAGTTGGTAAAGTTATATATTTTCTAAATCTACTCTTTGAACATCTATTGAATCATTATCTATTGTGATTAAAGCATAGCATGGATTTGAACCATCCCTATTTCGCCAACATGAACCAGGATTTATTAATCTAATCCCTTTATAAGTTTCATTAAAAAAAGAATGTGTATGGCCAAAAAATACAACATTACAATTATTGTCTTTTGCTTTGTCGACTAATAGATTTAATGAATATGTGTATCCAGTTCCATGAAATACTAATATACGATTATTTTCAATTTCTAATATTCTTTGTCTATCTAATTCATAATAATAATCATTATTACCACTTACTACTAAGAATGGTTTAGCAAGTACTGGGTCAAAGCATAAGTCACCACAATGAATATAATAATCGGCAAATTGATTATCATTAAGAATTTGATTAATCGGATCTATATATCCATGATTATCACTACACAAGATTATTTTGGTTGCCATTTTAGTAAGAAATCTTCCCCTTTTATCATTTCTCTATCCGATAATTCGCCAAAACCTACTTGTCTTAAACATTCATAAGCACCAATTGCGACACAATTAGAAAGATTTAAACTTCTAGCATCTTTGCGCATAGGAAGTCTATAACATGAATCAAGATTGTCTTTTAAAATCTGCTTATCTATTCCTGTTGATTCTTTACCAAAAACCAAATAAATATCTTTATTTTTGTCAAAAAGACATTCTGTAAATGATTTCATACCATATCTAGTAAAATAAGCATATTGGCCGTTTGAATGAGATGAATAGAATTCATTCCAATTAGGATATACTTTATAATCTAAATCTTGAATATAATCCATTGCTGATCTTTTAAGATGCTTTTCATCAAGTGAGAAACCTAAAGGTTCAATTAGATGAAGTTTCATATTAAAAGCACTACATGTTCTCATGATATTACCAGTATTTTGAGGTATTTCAGGTTCATATAAAACTACATTAATCATATATTTTTAGTTTCCTTAGTACTTTAAATGTAATTGGGAATAAAATAATCGCAATAATAAACATCAATAAAATTCGTTTAACTAAATGATTAAAGAACTCTGGAGGAACAATCATAATTAAAATATCTTTTCTTAAATCAAGAATCCATAAATTATTACTACGAAAAAATACATGATGGAAATTATTCCAGAAACTATTAAAATCAGTTAAAACATAAATTCCTAATATAGCAAACAAGGCTAAAATAAAGATTAATACTTTAATATATGAATTTACTAATAATGTTTTCGAATATTTCTTATAAAAATATATAAATAAGCTAATAAAAAATGTTGCAATTGAAGTATACATAAGATAAGTAGCAGCAAGATTTAATGATCTTACATCAACCATATGAGCTTTTTCATCATCAGAATATACTTCTCTTAATTGATCCTTTACAACCATTTGTTTATCTAATGATGCTTTTGGATCGTTCAGATAGTCTAATGTGAAACTTGTAAGTTCTTTTAAGTCTTCATCAGAAATTCCAATATATTCACTAATATGCTTACCAGATAAAAGTATATTATTGTGTTCGTTTGTATAGAATTTTTCATCAAAACAGCAATAATGAACACAACTTAAGAAAGCTGCAAAAATAAAACTTATTGAAATAATATATGATAAAATAACACTTCTATTGTTTGACATCTTCAATCCACTTTCTTAATGCTTTAGCACGATGAGAATGTGTATTCTTATAGGCATTTCCTAATTCAGCTTCTGTTTTGTTATATTCAGGAATTAAAAATATTGGATCATAACCAAATCCTTCATTACCTGCTTGTTTTCTAGAAATTTCACCTTCATTAATACCTAAATAATGTGTTACATTATCGTTTTCATCAATATAACAAATATCAGCAATAAATTGTGCTTTACGATTATTTGTATTTCTCATCAAATATAATATGAAGTCATTCTTTTCTACATAGTCTAATGGTTGTAAAAATCTAGCGCTATGTATTCCGGGTTTGCCATCAAGATAATCAATGGATATTCCTGAATCATCAGCGATAGTTGGCAAATGATACTTATCATGAAAATACTTTGCTTTTATATATGCGTTCTCTTCAAAAGTTTTGCCATCTTCAACAGGTTCATCATGGTCATCAAAATCTTTTGGACAAACAAGTTCAACATTTATATTGTTTTCATCCAAAATTGTTTGAATTTCAGATATCTTATTTGAATTATTAGAAGCAATAAATAATTTTTCCATCTTAATCTACCTTAAACTTATCTATAATTTCTTGTACTAAAGGGTTTCTTACAACATCGTTTGTTTTAAACTCAATAATTGCAATTCTGTTTATATTTCTTAATTTGTCTATAGCTACAACTAAGCCTGACTTATTTTTACTAATGTTTAAATCGATCTGTGTAACATCACCATTAATTAACATCTTAGAATTAAATCCTAATCTGGTTAAGAACATCAACATTTGTTTTTCTGTAGTATTTTGAGCTTCATCTAAAATAACAAATGCTTCATTTAATGTTCTGCCACGCATATAAGCTAATGGAATAATTTCGATAACGCCTTTTTCTATTAATTTATCTTTTTGTTCTTGGCCAAGTATAATATCTAAAGCATCATATATTGGCATTAAATAAGGATTAATCTTTTCTTTTAAATCACCTGGCAAAAAACCTAATGATTCGCCAGCTTCTACTGCAGGTCTAGTGATAATGATTTTATTAACGTCACCTCTTTTTAAAGCTTGGCAAGCTAATAATACTGCTAAGAATGTTTTACCTGTGCCAGCAGGACCTACAGAAAATACTAAATCATTATTGTAGATACTATGAACAAACAGATGTTGATTATAAGTTTTGCATTTAAATGGTTTCCCATTATTTGAATAACCTATTATTTCAGATGAATATTTGATATTAACATTGTCTTCATAAGACTGTTTAATAAAATTCTCATCAATCAAAATATCATTAACATTGTTAACTAAATAATCCATCTGATTATTAAACTTATTAATTCTCTCAATGTCGTCTGTAAGTATATTAAAAACATCATTGCGATACACTATATCGCATCCATAAAGAGATGCTAATAACTTTAAGTTCTTATCATTAACACCTAATAGATTTTTAATGTTTTCATCTGTTAAATCATTTATCTTGTATTCCATAACTAAATAAAAGTGAAGTACTTAATACTTCACTATTTGCTTCTTCTTAACTTTCTAGCGTTTTCTGATTTAAGTCTTTTCTTAATACCAGGTTTAACGTAATATTCTCTTTTTCTAGCTTCAAGAAGGGTTCCATTACGTGATACTTGTCTCTTAAAACGACGAAGAGCATCATCTAATTGTTCGTTTTCTTTTACGATTACTTTTGCCACAAATTTCACCCCCTTTTGCTTACTCAAATATTATACAAAACTTTATTCGCCTTTTTCAATAAGTTTTGTGCCACTAGATGTTCCTATTCTATTAGCACCAAGCTCTATCATTTTAAGCATATCTTCATGGCTTCTTACGCCACCTGCTGCTTTGATATAACATTTTTCACCAACAGTCTTCTTAAACAATGCGACATCTTCAAAAGATGCGCCTGCTGTAGAGAATCCAGTAGATGTTTTTACAAAGTCTGCTCCTGCTTCTAATATGCAATTGCATGCATTAACTTTATCTTCGTCAGTTAATAGACATGTTTCAATGATTACTTTTAAAGTGATGTTTCCGCAAGCTTGCTTTACTTGTTTTATTTCATTTGTTACATAAGCTAAATCATGGTCTTTTAATCTACCGATATTTAAAACCATATCTACTTCTTGCGCACCCTTTAAAATCGCATCTTTAGCTTCAAATACTTTTGAATCAATAGTCATTTGTCCAAGAGGAAAACCGATAACTGTACAAATTAATACATCCGAACCTTTTAGTAATTCTTTACATAAAGCAATATTACAAGGATTAACACATACTGATTTAAAATCATAATCAATTGCTTCAGCACATAATTTCTTAATACTTTCAATAGATGCATCAGCTTTCAACATTGTGTGATCAATATACTTAGATAACTTCATTTTCTTCTTTTCTCCTTTTATTTAAATAATATTTCGCATATTCTTTATCGCCGAAATATGTTTGCTTACCTAAACCTTTAATCATTATCTTATCATTACCCATGCCAATAAGTACTAACACGTCTTCTTTATTTAATACTTCGATGGCAGATTCAATTGCTATATTTCTAGATTCAACTTTAATAGTTTTGTTTTCTTTTTGATATATAGCTGCTTTTGATAACAATTTATTGATATCAGATTCATATGTATTTTCTTCTGTAAGATAGATAATATCTAAATACTTTTCTGCAGCTTCTATCATATTTTTCAATCTGTTTTTATCATCTGTAGCTGAAATACCTAATACACCGATAACTTTATTGTTTTTAGAAACAAAACGAGCAAATTGTAATAATTCATTTATTGATTCTATAGAATCTGCACAATCGACAATAATGTGATAATCATCATCTATCGATTCCATTACACCATCGATATATGGCACTTTAACAAAACTATTAGCTAAATCTAGAGGATTATAACCCTTTTCAATTAAAGATACTATTGCAGCAGTTAAATTATAGACACTTGATACTCCTAATAAATTAGTAGGAACAGTGATAGTAAAATCATCAGTTTCAATATCAAATTTTGAACTGTTTTTACCTAAAAATATATTTCTTATACGATATTTTGAATCTTTATTTGTACCATAAGAAACTATTTTATGATCAACATCTTTAAGTTCGTTATAAGATATATCATCTTTGTTTAAAATAATAACACTTCTCTCTTCTAGTGAATAAAGATAATGTCTAATATCATCGAAATAGTCTAAATTGTATTCCTTATAGTCAGGACATTCTTTGTATGTATTAGTATATATAAAGACACTTGGATTAATAATGTTTAATTTGTTATAACTTAATGAACTAGCAGATGCTTCTAAGGTTATAGCTTTAACACCATATTGGTTCATATTGTTTATATGTTTAATATTCTCTAAAGATGTTAAAGTTGGATAGGCCGAATATAATTCGGTATCTGCATATTTAATGCCAAAACGACCAATATATCCACATGATTTAGATTTATTTAAATAATAATTGATAAACGAAGTTACACTAGATCTACCATAACATCCACATACTAGATAAGATTCAAGATTTTTTTCAGGATGTCCATAGAATCTAGGCGCTATTTTCTTAATACAGTCATCAACATTTTGTACGCGAATATATATTGCATTTAATTTATTAGGTAATGGTTTTTCATATACTATAACCACTGCGCCATTCTTAATAGCCTCCTCAATATATTCGTGTCCATCATATTTAAATCCTTGTACGCAAAAAAAGATAGCATCTTTCATTGGAACACGTGAATCTGCCGATAATTGCTTAATATCAATTTCAGGTGCATTTTTAAATAGTTTATTTAATAACACGAGCTAGAACCTCATCATCTACTTCTATTATTTCACAACTCTTAATATGACCGATTGGATAAACACCTTCAATCTTGGTATAAATATAATTTTTAGTATATCCATATGAGAATGAATCATCTATCTGTTCAATCAACACTTCAACTTTGGAATTAATGAATTTCTTACTATACTCTTTGCGTGACTTACTAGAAATATCTAGTATTGTTTGTACTCTTTGTTTCTTAATCTTTTCGTCTATATGTCCACTTAATTTATCAGCAACCGTTCCTTTTTTTCTAGCGTATGGGAAACAATGTATAAATGAGAAATTAATCTTTTTAAGGTTATCTAAACTATTTAAGAATATTTCGTCTGTTTCCTGTGGAAAACCACATATTAGATCAGTAGATATGCTTATATCAGGAATCTCATTTCTGATATAGTTAACGCGATTAATGAATTCTTCGATTGTATATGGTCTATTCATTAATTTAAGAACTTCATTTGAACATGCTTGAACTGGAATATGTAAGTGGTGTGCTATTTTGTTGCTTGTTTTGATTAAATCAATTATTTCATCACTTAATTCAGTAATTTCAATTGAAGATAATCTAATTGTTTTTAAATCCTCGATTTTACATAAATCTACAAGTAATTTGTATAAGTTATATTCTCCATCAAAATATCTACCAGTATGAATACCTGTTAGAACAATTTCTTTACGTTCTTTAGATAATTCTATTGCATTATTAATGATATTTTCATGTCTTGAACTACGCATTCTTCCTCTAGTATATGGAATAATACAATAACTACAAAATTGATTACATCCATCTTGAATCTTTAAGAATGCACGTGATTTACCTGGATAAGATTTTATATATAATTCTTCAAAGTTATCAGGAATTACTTCTTCTACTTCATTTCCTTTTGTATTAGTTAAAATAAGGTCAACAATTTGATCTTTCTTACTTGAACCTATAATTAAATCAACTTCATTAAATGTCTCGTCAGTGGCTTTAATTTGGCTTAAACAACCAACTGTTACAATATAAGCATTTGGATTTTTTCTTCTTGCTTGATGTATACATTTACGTGTCTTAGCTTCTGCAACATTAGTTACACAGCATGTAAAAATTATATAAATATCTGCAATCTCTTTATTAGATACTTCTTCAAAATACTTAAGCATGTTTTCTCTAACATAAGTTGCTTCGTAGTCGTTAACTTTACACCCTAATATATTAATCGCAAAAGTTTTCATTGAAGATTACCTACTATAACACTTGTTATATATATAGCAGCAGTTTCTGCTCTTAAAATACGTTTTCCTAAAGAAATTGATTCATAACCTTGTTCAACTATCATCTTGTATTCGTTATCAGAAAAACCTCCTTCTGGTCCGATGATATAAGTAATTGATTTGTTATTAACAATCTTATTATTAAAACTCTTCTCTGATTCATAACATAGATAGTTATTTATGGATTTATATTTATGAAGATCTTTTATATTAATTGGTTCAGTAATAGTTGGAACAATATTACGATGACATTGTTCGCTCGCTTCTAGAGCAATCTTTTGAAATCTATCTAATTTATTATCTTTTAATTTAAATACACATCTACTTGTATTTAGAGGAATAATCCTTTTTACGCCTAGTTCAACTAATTTCTGAATACATAATTCAAATTTATCAGCTTTAATAAGACTTAAAACACAGGTTATATCTACATCTAACTCATTATTCTCATCTAATTGTTCATCTATTTGAACTAAATTATCTTTATATAAATGACAATGATATATTATATTCTCATTATTTACTAATCTAAATGTATAATTAGAATCTTTTCTTAGTACTTTCTTTAAATGATAAAATGAGTCCTTATCTAAAGGAACAATATCGCCTGTATTAAAGTTTAAATTGCTGAAATACTGTTGCATAAATATAGTTTAACATAAAAAAAGGCAGGTATTTCTACCTGCCAATTATCTAATTAATTAAATCTTTCCTTAGCTTCGTAAGTTGTATGTAACAATTCATGAGCTTTATGAGAATTAGGTTCACCTAAGAATTTTTCATATAGTTCTTGAACTTGTTTATTGTTATGAGATTGACGAATAACTTGTCTTTCATCTTCAGAATATAGAGCATTAGCTCTCTTTTCTTTATATGTATCTAAGATATTGTCATCTTCATTCTCTAAGAAGCAAGGTTTAACGTATGATTGACCGCCACCATTGATACAGCCACCTGGACAGCCCATGATTTCGATGAAGTGATATTTAGATTTGCCTTCTCTAATTTCATCTAATAATACTTTTGCTGACTTCATACCAGAAGCAATAGCAACGTTAACTGTCATACCGTTAATATCTAATGAAGCTTCTCTAATACCTGCATCATGTCCTCTAACTTCTTTGAATTCGATTGCACCGTATTCATTTCCAGTTAGTTTGTAATATACAGTTCTTAATGCAGCTTCCATAACACCACCAGTAACACCGAATATTACAGCAGCACCAGTGTAATCACCCATAATATCAGCATCCCATTCTTCATCAGGAAGCTTGTTGAATAAGATACCAGATCTCTTAATTAATCTACCTAATTCTCTAGTAGTTAATACAGCATCTACATCCTTAATTCCATCATGTTGTAATTGTGGACGTTCTTTTTCATATTTCTTAGCTGTACAAGGCATAATTGATACTACGAAGATGTCTTTAGGATCAATACCCTTTTGTTCAGCCCAGTAAGACTTAATTAAAGCACCTTGCATTTCATGAGGAGATTTGCAAGAAGATAAATGATCTAATAAATCACCATACCAGTATTCAGCATAGTTAATCCAACCTGGAGAACAAGAAGTAATCATAGGAAGTTTACCGCCATTAGTGATTCTACCTAATAATTCAGTACCTTCTTCCATAATTGTTAAGTCTGCACCGAAGTTTACATCATAGCATCTTTCGAATCCTAGTCTTCTTAATGCAGCAATCATCTTACCAGTTACTGGAGTACCAATTGGTAAACCGAATTCTTCGCCAAGAGAAGCTCTAACAGCTGGAGCAACTTGAACGATAACATGTTTACCTTGTTTGAATGCTTCGTCAACTTTATCGATTTCAGAGATTTCCATTAATGCACCAGTTGGACATACTGTTGTACATTGTCCACACATAATACATGGAGAATCTTTGAATGATCTGTTTTCTGCAGGAGCAACGATAGTCTTGAAACCACGGTTTTCAAAGCCTAATACAGATAAGCCATGAGCAGAACCACATCTAGCAATACATCTACCACATAGGATACATTTTGAAGTATCTCTTTGAATTGATGGAGTTAATCTATCAATTGTTGTAGGAGTTTTAGCACCTTCAAATCTACCTTCTTTAGCACCTGTAAGTTGAGCTACATATAATAGTTCACAAGAACCATTCTTTTCACATTCTTGACAGTTTCTAGAATGGTTAGATAGTAATAATTCAACGCTTGTTCTTCTAGCAGCTGTTGCTTTAGGAGAACCAATAGTAATATTCATACCCTCAGAAACAGGATATACACAAGAAGCAACTAATTTCTTAGGTCCTTTGCCTTCTTGAGCTTCTACTAAACATACTCTACATGAAGCTTTAGAGCATTCACCATGATTGTATGCACATAGAGAAGGAATAATATAACCGCATTTTCTTGCAGCTTCTAGAATTGTAAGACCAGCTTCTACTTCGTAATGAATACCTTCAATTGTAATATTTACATTTGCCATCTTAATTCCCTCCTATTGTTTAGAGATTGCGCCAAACTTACATGTCGCAATACAAGCACCACATTTAACACACTTAGTAGTATCAATAAACATAGCACCAAGTTTCTTTCCAGGAGCGATATATTCAGGTTCGATTCTGCTAATAGCATTAGCAGGACAACCTTTAGCACACATACCACAACCGAAACATTTATCTTTGTCAATAACATAAGACATTAAGTTCTTACATACATGAGCTGGACACTTCTTATCAACAATGTGAGCAACATATTCATCCATAAATGCAGCCATTGTAGAAAGAATTGGGTTTGGAGCAGTTTGGCCTAAACCACATAGAGAGTTTGTCTTAACGTTTGTAGCTAAATCTTTAAGAGCTTCTAGATCTTCCATAGTGCCCTTACCTTCAGTAATCTTAGTTAAGATTTCAAGCATTCTCTTTGTACCAATTCTACATGGTGAACATTTACCACATGATTCATCGCAGATAAATTCCATATAGAATTTCGCAACGTCAACCATACAGTTATCTTCATCCATAACGATAGCACCACCTGATCCCATCATAGAACCAGCAGCAATTAAGTTATCGTAATCGATTTGAGTATCTAAGTTAGCGCTTGTTAAGCAACCACCTGATGGACCACCAGTTTGGATAGCTTTGAACTCTTTACCATTAGGAATACCACCACCGATATCATAAATTAATTCTTTTAATGTAGTACCCATTGGAACTTCGACTAGACCAACGTTATTAATCTTTCCACCTAATGCGAATACTTTAGTACCTTTAGACTTTTCAGTACCAACTGAAGCAAACTTAGCAGCACCTTCTCTTAAGATATAAGGAACGTTAGCTAAAGTTTCAACGTTATTTACGCAAGTTGGGCAATCCCACAAACCTTTAACAGCTGGGAATGGAGGTCTAGGTCTTGGCATACCACGTTGACCTTGAATAGAGTTTAATAGAGCAGTTTCTTCACCACAAACGAATGCACCTGCACCTAATCTAATATGTACTCTGAATGAAAAATCAGTACCTAGGATATTGTCACCTAATAAACCAACTTCTTCCATAGCCTTAATAGCAAGTTTTAATCTATTAACAGCGATTGGATATTCAGCTCTTACGTAGAAGTAACCATTTTGAGCGCCAATAGCGTAACCACCAATCATCATACCTTCGATAACCGCAAATGGATTACCTTCAAGGATTGACCTATCCATGAATGCGCCTGGGTCACCTTCATCACCATTACATACTAAGTATTTAGGACCTTCTACATCAGGAACAAATGACCATTTTCTTCCAGTTGGGAAGCCTGCGCCACCTCTTCCTCTTAATCCAGAATCTAATACTTCTTGGATTACTTGTTTTCTATCCATCTTAAGAGCTTTTGCTAAACCTAAGAATGCGCCATTACCTAAAGCTTCATTAATATCTTCTGGGTTAATAGCACCACAACCATTTAGAGCTACTCTTAATTGTTTCTTATAGAAAGCTATATCATCTTGTTTAGCTACTTTTTCTTTAGTAGTTGGATCTACATAAAGTAAACGTTCAACGATTTCACCATTCTTGATATCTTTTTCGATGATTTCTTCTACATCTTCGATATGAACCATACGATATAGAGTATCTTCTGGATAAATCTTAACAAATGGACCTTGAGAACAGAAACCGAAGCAACCTACTTGGTTAACTGTAACTTTGTCATCCAAACCTTGTTCAGCGATTAATTTTTCGAATTTTTCTCTAATATCAGCTGAATGAGAAGATAAACATCCTGTACCACCACATAGAACGATATGACGTTTTCCATCAGATCCAGAGAATTTAGCTTGTAAACAAGCAGTACATTTCTCAGAAATATTAGTTAAATCTTCAAAACTTTTAATAACTTCAGTCATTAGTTAGCACCTCCGTTTTTGTATTGTTCAATTAGTACAGGTACTTTATCAACAGTCATTTTAGGATAAACTGTGCCATTAATTTGTACAGCTGGAGCAATACCACAAGCACCAATACATCTCAATGCATCAAGAGTAAATAAGCCATCTTCTGAAGTTTCACCAGGTTTAATGCCTAATAAATCAGAGAACTTATCAATAATGTTTTGTGCTCCCTTAACATAACATGCTGTACCAAGACAGCAACCAACGATATTCTTTCCTTTTGGTTTTAATGAGAAGAAAGAATAAAAAGTAACTACGCCATAAATCTCAGCTACAGAAATACCAGTTTTTTCAGATACTAGTTCTTGTACCTCTAAAGGAATGTAGCCATATTCCTTTTGAATGTCACTCAAAATCATCATTAGCGGAGTTTGTTCGTCTTTGTAACGATCACAAATTTCAGTAATTTGTTTAACAGCCGCTTCTTGTAAATGAGCCATACAATCTATCCTCCTATAATTATTTATATGCAAAAACGCATAATAAACCTATTAAATTATAACATAATCATAATAAGATTGATTTCTTTTATTTTTTTATCATTTTGTATGTATAATATTTAAGTATGGAAAAAATCGGTTTTGATAATCAACAGTATATAAAACTACAATCACAAAATATTAAAAAACGTGTTTCTAAATTTAATAAGTTATATTTAGAGTTCGGCGGCAAACTATTTGATGACTATCATGCATCAAGAGTTTTACCTGGATTTGAGCCAGATTCTAAGATAAAAATGCTTTTAGAATTAAAAGATAGAACAGAAATGGTTCTAGTTATCAATGCCAACGATGTTGAACACAACAAAAGAAGAAGCGATTTAGGAATTACTTATAGTCAAGATTTAATGCGTCTAATTGATGCTTTTGTTGCAGCTGATTTATCAATTGGCGGTATTGTTATTACCCATTTCGCAAAACAACCAGAAGCAATTAAATTAAGAAAAAAATTAGAAAAATCTAAATATAAAGTTGCATATCATTACACAATAGATAATTATCCAAATGATATTGATAAGATATTGTCAGATAATGGCTTTGGTAAGAACGAATATCTTGAAACTACAAAAGAAATCGTCGTAGTAACCGCACCTGGACCAGGTTCAGGAAAAATGGCAGCAGCACTTTCACAAATGTATCATGATAATAAACGTGGTATTAAAGCTGGATATGCAAAATTCGAGACATTCCCTATTTACAATATTTCTTTAAATCATCCTGTAAATCTTGCTTATGAAGCTGCTACAGTCGATTTAAATGATGTAAATATGATTGACCCATTCCATTTAGAAGCTTATAACAAGATTGCTATCAATTATAACCGTGACGTAGAAGTATTCCCTGTTTTAAATGATTTATTAAAGAGAATTATGGGAAAGCAAATTTATAAGTCACCTACTGATATGGGCGTAAATATGGTTGGCGACTGCATTGTTGATGATAAAGTTTGTCAAGCTGCTGCAAAACAAGAAATATTAAGAAGATATTTCAACCAACAATTAGATGTAGCTAAAGGTAATTCATCAGAACAATCATTAAGAGAATTAGAAACAATAATGATTAAAGCTGGTGTAACAATCGACGAAAGAAAAGTCGCAATTGCTGCTAGAAAGAAAGCAGAAGAAACAAACGCTCCTGCTGTCGCAATAGAATTCAAAGGCAAGATTATTACAGGTAAAACTTCAAAATTAATGGGTGCTTGTAGTGCTGCGTTATTAAATACTATTAAAATTGCTGCAAATCTTCCTGATATTAACTTATTATCGGAATTTATTCTAGAGCCAATTCAAGAATTAAAGACAGGATATCTGAATGGAAATAATCCAAGATTACATACTGATGAAGTATTAATTGCTTTAGCAATCAACTC
>JAGHUL010000129.1 GCA_018064825.1 Candidatus Colivicinus equi | reverse complement strand
GTAATAATTAACCACATTGCGCCATTTGCTTTGCATGATTGTTTGAATAATGCTTTTGAAAATAATCTTTTTTTATTTTTCATGATTTGCCTCCATAATATCGTTAAAGTGTTTTTCTAAAGTATATTTTTGCTCGGATATAAATTTAACATTTAACTCTTTTAGGTCACTAAATAAAGTTGTTAAATCTTTTTTTTCAATATTAATAGAAACTTGATTGTATTTATCTTGTTTTCTAGTAATCGCGTAGTTTTTATTTAAGAATTTTTGATAAGAAACAACATCATTAAACTCTATTTTGAAATCTACAACTTTTCTATTTCTAATTTCATTCATGTCGGCGATACTAACTATATGGCCATTAGAAATTAAAGCAACCTTATCGCATGTTTCTTCCATTTCATTGAACATGTGAGATGACATAAAAATAGTTTTTCCTTTTTCGTGTTCTTTCTTGATAATTTCAAGAAATGAATCTCTCATTAATGGATCTAATCCAGTAGTTGGCTCATCCAATATGATAATTGGACTATCATTCATTAATGCTGCAACAATAGCTGTTTTTTGCTTCATACCTTTGGACATCCTTTTTAGATTTGCTCTTGGATCAAGCTGAAGTTGTTTAATTAATTCATCAGCATAATTCATGTTTTTCAAATTTAAAAAATCTGCCTGACTTTTAAGAAAATCAGTTCCTGTTTTTAAATCTGGAAATGCTATTTCCCCTGGAACATATCCAATAAGTTTTGCTATTTCACTTTGATTTTCCCAAGATGATAAACCATTAACTTTAACAACACCACTTGTAGGTTTTATATAGCCAAGAATCGAACGTATTGTTGTAGTTTTACCAGAACCATTTGTACCAACAAAGCCTATCATTTCACCCTTATTGATAGATAAACTAATATCAAACAATCCTCTATTGTTTCCGTAATCTTTTGTAAGATTTTTAATTTCGATTAAATTATTATCAAGAAGCTCCATTAAAAATTACCTCCGAATTCTTTATCTTCTTTGTAATATTTCATAAAGTAATCTTCTAATGTTTCTTTTATATGGTGAAATTCTTTAACATTAAATCGTGATATATAATCTATTACTTTATTAATGTTGCAGTCATCGCAACCAATTAAAACTTTTTTATTGCTTTCAAATTCTTTAATTAATTTTATATATGAATTATCAATATCATTGATAAATTTTAAGTATTCTTCATTATCGTTAAATGATACTAAATATTGTTTTTTTGTAGCGTGCTTTAAATCGTCTGCTAAAAACTCTGAAACAATAACTCCATCTTTAATAATTGCTATTCTCTCGCATGTTGCATCAACTTCAGAAAATATATGAGAGGAAAGAAGAATTGTTTTTCCTCTTTCTTTTTCTTCCAATATGAAATTAATAAATTGTTTTTGCATTAAGGGATCAAGGCCACTTGTTGGCTCATCAAGAATAAGTATTTGAGGATCTGACATAAATGCTGTAACAATAGCTAATTTTCTTTTTACACCCAAACTCATATGCTTTGTATCTTGCGATAATGTTTTATTATCTAGTTCAAACATGTTTAGCATTTTATTTAACATTTCATTATTATGGATGTGATACATATCCTGCATCATTTTTATAAACTCTTTACCTGTTAAACCTTGTGGAAGAGCAATTTCACCTGGGATATATCCGACATGATTTAATATTTCTGAATAATTTTCAAAAGAATCTTTGCCAAGTATTTTTGTGTTTCCTTTATCTGGTTTTGAGAAACCCATTAAATGACGTATTGTTGTTGATTTGCCAGCTCCATTTGGACCTAAGAAACCAAAAACTTCGCCTTCATTAACACTAAAAGATATATCAAATACACCACGTCCTGAACCATAATCTTTTGTAAGGTGATTAACTTCTATAACACTCATCATATTCCTTTCTAACTCTAGTAATTATTTAAACCTATGTATTTTTTCGGACTAGAGTTTGACTTTAACAGTACTAATAATATATTATTCAAATATCGAATGTAATATGCAATTTTGCATAAACAGTATTTATTCAAACATTTAATGAATATAGTTCGAAAATGTGCAGGAGGTATAAAAATGTCCGAAAATAGAAATTCAAGAAGATCAAAAAAGCTTATTCGAGAATCTTTTATAGAATTATTAAAAGAAAAAAAAGATATAAATAAAATATCTGTAAAAGAAATTATAGATAATGCTGACATTTCAAAATCTACATTCTATGCACACTACCAAGACATATATGCTGTACTAGAAGAATTTGAAAATGAGTTAATTGATGAGATTACTTCAACTATTGAAGAGTTTTTTAAAGATAAGAAAAAAGATTTTGATCCATATATCAAACGTCTATTATTCTTATTCCAAGAAAATGAAAAAATTTATTCTCTATTTTTTAAGACAGATATATATGTCAGATTAGTTGAAAAAATAAAGAAAATTATTAAAAATGAATTATCAAAGTATATAGCAGAAGAGTTACCTAATGCAGATAATAAAACAATTGACTTTACCATTTCTTTCTTCACTAACGGCATCACTTATCTAATGGTTGATTATTTTAAAAATAATTTAAACTTATCTTTAGATGAGGTTGCACAAAAGATAAATGATATGTTAAGTGAAGTTATGATGTCTATAAAGAGAAAAGGATT
>JAGHUL010000034.1 GCA_018064825.1 Candidatus Colivicinus equi | reverse complement strand
GATAATGCTTGTGCATTAGATTCTATTATTCATTTATCTTATTCAGGATATAACTTAAGCGATTTAAAAGAAGAGAATCCTTCTTCTATGCTTTTTGAGTTATATAAAAAACAAAGAGGTGAAAATGCCACAACCAAAGAACTAGAAAACGAGATAGGTGCTCAACACAAATATTTTGATGAAAACATTAGTTCTTTAAAAGATGTGGGAAGATATTATTTAGACGACTTTTCGCTAGAACCGCAAGACACATCTAAAGAAGAATGTGTTTCTTCTTCGAAAGTAAATTATACTATTTCTCCTAGTGCGGCTGATGTTTTCTTTACATGTCCTAGAAGATTTTATTTGACAAAGATATTGGGAATAGTAGAGCCAGAAACAGATAATCCTTTTAAAACAATCCCAGAAAATGATGAAGGCACTTTAGTTCATGAATGTATGGAAGATTATGGTAATAATCCTAATTGGACAAAGAAGGAATTCATGAATAATGCTGATACTAAATTCGAGAACTACTTTAATAAACGTATCCCATTGCATAACAAAGACAAGGAAATGCTAAAAAGAGAATATCTAAGAATGGTAGAAATAGGTTATGACAATGATCCGGACAATAAAGAAGTTATAGCTTCAGAAAAGTACCTAGGCCCATACTTAGACCCGATTACAGGATTAAGTTTTGGTGGAATTGTTGATAGATTAGAAAAGTTGTCTAATGGAAAATATAGAATCGTTGATTATAAGACATATAAGGAAAAGAAGAACAATGAAGGTGACATCGATACATGCTTCCAGGTTGCTTTATATGCTTATATTTTAGAAAACGACATTAAGGATCCTAAGGCAATAGAAGATTGTGAATATCGTTATTTAAGGAATCCGATGGTAGTTAAAGCTAATTATCAAGATATTAAAGGAAAATTAGAAAATAAATTAAAAGAAATTAAGAACGCTTTAGATTCTGGTGATTTTCCTTTTACGGATGATACAAAAAATTGTGATTATTGTAAGTTAAAAGATATATGTGGAATTAATCAGGAGGCTAAGAGTAATGGATAATCAAATACAAAAAGATATCGATGAAAAATCTCGCAAATTAATTCTAGGAAATATCAAGGAAAATTATTTTGTTGAAGCAGGTGCTGGATCAGGGAAAACTACAACTTTAGTTGGCAGGATGGTTAAGATGATAGAAGAAGGCGTTAAGATAGAACATATTTCTGCTATCACTTTTACTAAAGCAGCTGCTAATGAATTCTATGATAGATTTCAAAAAAAATTAATTGAAGAATCATTAAAGAATAATGAACATAAACAAAAATATATAGATGCATTACAAGATATTGATTTAGCATTTATGGGTACCATCGATTCATTCTGTAATATGATCATGTCTGAGCATCCAAACGAAGGATTAATTCCATCAAATGCCACAATAATTGACGAAGATAAAGCTAAGCAATTATACGAAAGAGAATATACCAATATTCAAAATGGAAGATATAACGATCCCGTTCTAGAAAAGAAAGCAAGACTATTTATTAAATACGATTCGTATGCGAAAGAGAGTTTTGTAAGAGTACTACAAAGTGTTTTAGATCATAGAGATTGCGAATTAGAGATTCCATCGATTACTATAGAAAACATTGATGAGAAATATAAAGATAATATAAAAACAATTAGAAAAATTGTTAAAGTCTTAGTTGAACATAAAGAATATATAAGATCTAGCAATGACGAAAAAGCTGATAAAATAAGGCAAGCCATTGTGAATAATAAGTATATCTTTGATGGTGAATGGGATAGCAATACTTCAAAGATAACGAAAGCCTTTAAAGAAACTTTCTTTTCAGGATATAACAAGAAAACGAATGCTAGCGATTTTAGATTATACTTTTCTGATGAAGTAAGGGATGGATTAAAAGAAGGAATAGATTATTTCGTCTCACATAAAGATTCATGGTACGACATCGATTATGATAAATTATCTTTTGCATTAAAATACATCGAAACAATAAAATATGTTACGACATTAGATTTTGTCAATTATACAAAAGATAAGATATTGGATATCTTAAGAAAAGAGGGCAACCTTACTTTTAATGATTATTTAGTATATCTAAGGGATACATTAAGAAAAGATGCTAATGAAGACGGCAAACTAATTAAACACATTTATAAAAGGCATAAGTATTTCTTAATTGATGAATTCCAGGATACAGATCCAATACAAGCAGAGATATTCTTCTATTTAGCAGCTGAAGACATAAAACCTAATTGGCAAGATTGTATCCCACATAAAGGTTCTTTGTTTATTGTAGGTGATCCAAAACAGTCGATCTATAGATTTAAGAATGCTGATGTAGCGTCGTACTTAAAAGTTGAGAATATGTTTGATGATGTTTCAGTTAGTAATCCTAAAGTTGGTAACGTTTTACATTTATATAGTAATTTTAGATCTACTGTAGAACTAAGGAATTGGTTTAATTTAACATTTAAAGAATTGTTGCCTACCCAAACAGATGATCAAGCACCATATGAAGATATTCCTATTGATGAAGATGATAAATACTGTGGAGAGTTTTCTAATGTTTACAGGTATAATGTAGGTTCTCGTCCAAAAGGAGAAGATAAAGACGAATATAAAGTAGCCAATATAATATTAAAAATTCGTAAAAACGATAAATATGAAATCGTTGAAAAGAAGAAAGATGAAGATGGTAATAAATATATAGATACTAGAACTATTGATTGGAAAGACATTATGCTTATTACTCCAAGCAAACCGGCTTTAGCAAACTATACGAAAGTCTTTAGAGAAAAGGGTATTCCATATTTCGTTGAAGGAAATATTAAGTTTAGTGAGTCGAAGGCTTTTATGGCATTCGTTGATTTCTTTGGCGCTGTAGTAAATCCTGATGATAATAGATATTTGTATAAAGTATTAAAATCTGATATTTATCATATCAAGGAATCAGAATTATCTAACGCCAATAATAGTGGTTACGTACTTAATGTTATGAATGATGTTGATAATCTTAACATCTCAGATAACTTAAAAGAAGCACTGATTCAACTAAAGAAGTTTTCGTTGATGTCAAGAACTATTGGTTCATCATCATTATTTACACGTATTATCGAAGAGATTAAAGCATTTAAAGTATTTGGAATTGAGAATATGGAATATGTTTATTTTTCTTTAGAGTTATTAAAAAGCAAAGAAGAGAGTAGAGAAATAATTACTCATATTGATGCTCTAAATTTCTTTAATAATTTGTTGTCTAAAGATAATGAACAAGAACGTTGTTTTAGCCTACAAGCAAATACCAATCAAGTTCATTTAGCTAATCTACATAAAGTTAAAGGTTTAGAAGCTCCAGTTGTTATATTAGCTCATCCAAATGGTAAAGATAGGGAACCTAGTTTTAGAATGACTAGATTTGCGAATGAGAATAAAGGCTATGTATTTAATGTAAGCAAAAAGTTGGAAAATGGTTCAATTAAAATAATCAATACCGATTTATTTGATCATCCTTATAAAGATGCGGAACAAGAAAGCTCCAATGCAGAAAATATAAGACTACAATATGTTGCGGCAACCCGTGCAAAGAATGCTCTAATTATTTCTAATCAAGTGACAACTAAAGGCCCATCTGAAGCTAATCCATGGTTCGATTTATTAAAATGCGAGTCATCTAAAAAATTAAATGACATTGAACTAGTTTTGTCTAGTGTAGAAATACCTAATAGTGCTCCTAGAAAAGTTTCGTACGTAGATAATACTGACAACATAATCAAAAAGAATGAAGAGACATTATGCACACCTTCGTACGAACAAAAAAGTCCAAGCAAGGTTGTTTCAAATAACGATGCCGTTGACGTCGATGTTGATATAAAAACGCAAAAACATATCGATGAAAATAAAGGTGATACACTTGCAACCATTATTGGTACTATCGTTCATAGATTAATGGAATTGATGATAATGTCTAAGAGATCCGTTTCTAAACAAGATATGATATATTTCATTATTGAAGAAAATGTTACAAATGAGTTTATTGATAAAAAACATTATTTCATAAATATGTTAGAAAACGTATACGATGTAATGCGTAGTGGCGGCTTTGTTCAAAAAGGCAAAGCACCGCAAGACATATTGTCAATCATATTATCTGCAGATAAATATTATTCGGAAGTTCCATTCACGATAAAAATAGATAATAATATTTGGAATGGTATCATTGACTTAATATATGAAAAAGACGGCAAACTTCATATCATAGATTGGAAGACCAATAAGGATGATGAAGGCCTTGATGAACACTATAAGAATCAATTAGACGCATACAAACAAGCAGTAAAAGAGTCTCTACATCAAGATGTCGAGGATGCATTAATATATCATATAGATGTTAAATAATTTCTGCTATCACTTTATCTTCAACAATAAATGATACAAGGCATTTTTGATTGTCTTTTATTATATTGTAGATATATCCTGCAGAATGCGTTCCTCTAGCTACGCTATTAACTGAATTAGCTACATACCCACATTTTGCGCCGGTAGTTGTTTTGACTAATATTGATTCGTCATCATATCTATTGTCTTTATCTTTAACTAATACTAGTTCTTGTCCTATTATGTAGGATTCAATACCCAGATAATTATTAGATCTTGTTATTGTAATATACATATGGTTACCTCCTATCAT